>JAITNA010000087.1 GCA_031290715.1 Eubacteriales Family XIII. Incertae Sedis bacterium
CGGTGTTTGAACGGGGCCGTGTCACGGCTGTTTTGGGGGCGAACGGGAGCGGAAAGACTACGCTTGCCCGCTTGCTTGTCGGGATTCTGAAACCTTTGCGCGGGCGCGTGCTGATTGACGATGTGCTTGTTTCATCTATGACGCTGACGGAGGTCGGGCGGCGCGTGGGCTTTGTCATGCAGGACTCTTCGCGGCAGCTGTTTTGTACTTCGGTAAAAGATGAAGCGGAGTTTGGGCTGAAAAATATGGGTTTGCCCGCGGATGAGGTGCAGACCCGCGCGGCGGAGTATTTGGATTTTTTCGGGCTTGGGAAGTATGCGGAACGGTTTCCGTTTGAACTGAGCGGCGGGGAAAAGCAGCGTTTGGTTTTGGCTTCGGTCATGGCGATGCGGCCGGACTATCTGATATTGGACGAGCCGACATCCGCGCTTGACAAAGGGATGCGCCGGGCGCTCGGGGGACATCTTTTGGATGTGGTGAAAAAGGACGGCGCGGGGATCGTGCTGATCAGCCATGATCGGCGCTTTGTGGGGGAGTATGCGGATACGGCGATTCGGTTTGGGAATTCTGATGAGTGAGAGTCGCTTGTCGCGGCTTGATCCGCGCACAAAATTTGTTTTTGCTGTATCGGTGAGCGGGCTTTGCTTTTTTACGGAGGATATTTTGCTTCTCGCGGCGCTGCTTTTGGCGGTCGTCGTCTTGCTTGCCATCGGCGGCGTGAACGCGGGCGCGGCGTTGCGTCGATGCCGGCCGCTCGTTATTATTATCGCGTCTTTGTTTGTGATCCAGTCGCTTTTTTCGGCGGGGCGCGGGATGGACGGGGTCTTGCTTGCGGCGGCGCTGTCGCTTCGGCTTCTGCTCATCACGGCTTCGGCGCAGGCGCTTTTGGAGGGGGAAATCCGCGACTATATGTTGGCTTTGGTGCAGATGAAAGTGCCGTATGAAATCGCGTTCATGGTCACGACGGGGCTTCACTTTTTGCCGGTCTTGCGGGACGAAGCGATGAATGTCTACTGGTGTGTGCAACTGCGGGGGCGGGCGTTTCGGAAGGTTTCGCTGCCCGCGAAAATTCGGGCGTACATGAGTATTTGTCTGCCAATCTTGGTGAATACGCTGCGCCGGGCGGAGGAAATGTCGGTGGCGATGGAACTTCGGGGGCTTCGCGCGAAGCCGGGGCGGACGTATATGCGGCGCGTGAAAATGCGGGCTGTGGATTTTGCGGCCGCTGTATTGTGGCTTGCCGCGGTCGCCGGGATATATTATTGTTTTGATGTGTTTGATGTGTTTGATGTGTTTGTAAAGTTCTAATACGATTTGGCAGATACGATTTGACGGAGAAAGGAAAGCAGGGAAATGGCATACGGTGAAGTTGGTACGGAGTGCAACAGCGGGGAGCGGGAGAAGAGGGGCCGGGTGGCGTTGACGATGGGCGGCGGGGAAATCAAGATGGTCCCCTTTGTCGAAAATCTTTTGTATAATGTCGTGGTCGCGGTGCTGAAAGAATTAGATGGGTACAGTCCGGACGGCGAGATAGAGCTTCGCATACGGGCGGCGGAGTGAAGCGGCGGCGCGGGCAGTTCCTGCGCTGTTCCTGCGCGGGCGGCGGGTGTGCGGGGGATTTCCGTTGACTCGATGGCTTGATTCGGGCATAATTAGAGTATCAACTTGCCGCCGGTTGTGCCGGTGCGTTTATGGAAATGTACCGGTGGAAGAAATTAAGCGCCGGGTGATCAATATGCTGATATCGCGGAATCCATCAGATGGTTGAGAAAAACGCAAAAATTGTAAAAATAAGATATATGTAGGATACGCGTATGGATAGTGCGCTGTGAAAGGATATTTCAATGGATAGGAAAATGAGAAAATTATTTGTATTGCTTTTGGCGGCAGTGCTTGTTTTGTCAGCTTGTTCGGGAAGCGGCGGCGCGGGAGGTTCGGGCGCGGGCAGTTCGGAGGCGCCGGACGGCGGGAGCACGGCGCCCGCGTTTGATCTGAAAGACGCGATCTATGAATACGGAGAGCAGGACAGCATTATTGATAACGGCGCTTCGCTTTACAGCTACCTGCTGTTTCCGAAAACCGGGGAACCGGAGATCGATGATGAGATTCGCGGATGGGCGGAGTCGATTTACAACAGCGCGCGGGATGAACTTGACGCGCTTCGCGAGAGCGACGAGGACGCCGAATATGAGATCAATGTCCAGTACAATAGCTATCTTGTCAAAGACACCTACGCCGGTATTGCGGAGATTGAGTTCTCTAACAATTCGGGTGTGGCGCACCCTACGGATTTTTACAAAACGTTCAATATCGATTTGAAGCAAAAGAAATTGCTTGATTACGAGGACATCATCGACAAGGAGCGGGAAGGTGATGTGTTGGATATCCTGACGGAAATGATCCTTGAAAAATATCCGGACGCGGATGTCAGCGCCGCGGACGCGTCATGGCTGGAGCACATCGTCTTGAATCATGAGGGGATCGATGTGCTGATTCCCCGCGGTGTTGCGCTGGCTACTTATCTTGGGCCGCAGGAATTCAGCATTTCTTACGAAGCGCTTGGAGCCGCCTATATTTTGGATCGGTCCGCGGCATCCTCCGGACAGGATGTACCGGCGGGTGCGGCGGGAATCGGCGGGGGGAAGCCGCCGGCCGCGGGCGCTTCGGTAATCGCCGATCCGTCCAAACCGATGCTCGCGCTGACGTTTGACGACGGGCCGAGCCCATACACCGCGCAAATCCTCGATGTATTGACGAAGTACGGCGGCAATGGGACATTCTGCGTCGTGGGCAACCGTGTTGAGAGTTTTAGCGATACGGCAAGGCTGATCACCGCGCAAGGCTCGCAAATCATGGGGCATTCATGGGATCACAAACAGCTCACAAAGCTGTCAAACGAAGAAATTATCAGCGAATTGAACGAAACCATCCGCGTGATCAATGATGCCACGGGCGTTTCCCCCGTCATGTACCGGCCGCCTTACGGCGCGGTGAACGACACGCTGAAAGCCGTTTCAAAGGACCTTGGCCTGTCGCTCGTCAATTGGTCTGTGGATACGCGTGACTGGGAGTCCAGAAACGCGGACGCCGTATACGCCAACATTATGAAAGACGCGCGCAACGGCAGCATTATTCTGTGTCACGATCTCTATGAATCCACGGCAAACGCGGTGGCGCGGGCCATTCCGGAGTTGGCGGCGCAGGGCTATCAATTGGTGACGGTAGAGGAACTGCTCCGCGCGTCAGGTACGCCAATCGAACCCGGTGCGGTTTATTTCGGGAAATAGAGAAATGCTCTTTAGGAACAGTTAACTGTTCCTTAATGCGAGAGGGAATTAATTGGCGGCTTTTGAATTGTTGTTGATTGCGGCGGGCTTGTCGGCGGACGCGTTTGCGGTTTCGCTCGGGAATGGATTGACGATGCCGAGATTTTCGGCGCGGCAAGCGTTTGCGATCGCGATTGCGTTTGGGGTGTTTCAGGCGATCATGCCCGCCATCGGATATTCACTGGGGTATATGATCGCCGACAAAATCGAGGCAATCGACCATATCGCCGCGTTGGTTTTGCTCGGGTTCATCGGCGGGAGGATGATCTTCGGCGGGGTGAAGACTTTGATTCGGGAGCGGACACAGGAAGATCAAGAGCAAGGGCGAGCGCGAGGGCAAGAGCGAGAGCGAGAGCGAGAGCGTTCTTCCGTCAAGGCGCTGACGGTTCCGGGCCTTATTGTACAGGCGATTGCTACGAGTATAGACGCGTTGATTGTCGGCGTGAGTTTCGCGGCGATCGGCCTTTCGCGGAGCGGGATGATCGGCGCGGCTCTGACAATCGGCGTTTTCACTTTTGCGCTCAGCTTTATCGGCGTGGCGATAGGAAAGAAATTCGGGAATCTCCTCGGCAGCAAAGCGGAGATTGCGGGCGGCGTGATTTTGCTTGGCATTGGGATCAAGATATTCATGGAGCATGTGTTCTTCGCATGAATGTTTCAGCCGGCGTCATCGGCGTTCGCGAAATCGCGGCGGTTCAGATATGTGACGCCATTTTTTGTGAAGCTGTTTGGCCCATCGTAGACGACATGCTTGATACAGTTGGTGTTCTCGGCATTCTTCTCAAACAGAAAAAGATTGTCGGCGTGTTTGTTTTTCGCGGTTTCGGCAGATTTGATTTCATATAGCTCGAGCTTGTCTGCGCCCTCGACGATCAAGTCGACTTCTTTGTCGCGTGAGCTGCCGTCCCGCCAAAAATAGGTGTTATCCGCCGGGAAGCCGCCATGATTGAAAACTTGTTTCCGATAATCCGTGACGATCATATTTTCAAAAATCAGGCCGCGCAGATTGCGGCGCTGCATGGCTTCTGTGTTCTTGATGCCGAGCAGGCTGCAGAGCAGACCGGTATCATAGAAATACAGCTTTGGTTTTTTTGAATAACGCGGCGCGATTTTTCTCGTGTACGGCTTGAGCCTGAAAATGATGTAGCTTTCCTCAAGGATATTCAGCCATGATGTGACTGTGCGCGCATCCGCATCCGCGGCCGTTCCGATGGCGGCAAGATTGACCGGCGTTCCCGCGCTCTGTGCGCAGATATGCATGAACGATGTGAATTTGTTCAAATCCTGTACGCCTGTTTCCATACGTACATCCCGCTCGACATAGGTCTTGATGTAATTCGGGTAAAAATCGGTCGGTTTCAGGCGGCGGGTCACAAGCCTTGGATAGCTTCCGTCTATCATCAGCAGGTTTGTATCGCTAACGGAGATACCGCCCGCCTCGCATTCATGGAAAGAAAAGGGCAGCAGCGACAGGATGCCGACCCGACCCGCGAGGGACTGCGAAATGCTTTTCAGTAACAGGAAATTCTGAGAGCCTGAAAGGATGAACAAGCCCGGATCATTTCGCGCATCGACAATCGGCTGGATGTACGAAAGCAGATCCGGCGCATACTGAGCTTCGTCGATAACGATATAATCGCCAAATCCATTCAGGAATCCACGCGGGTCTTCTATCGCGAAATCGCGGATATCTTTTTCTTCAAGATTCACATGCCGATAATCAGGAAAAGCATGCCGCAGCAGTGTAC
>JAITNA010000113.1 GCA_031290715.1 Eubacteriales Family XIII. Incertae Sedis bacterium
GCCGCGGCATCAAGGAAAATGGAACCGCCCATGCAAAACAGGGTGGAACCCCAAGTGGGACCCTGCAACTGGATCGGGTGATTCGTCTGGTCGTTCCAAACACTGCGTGCGTAGTTGGCACCGCCAAGGCCGGGGCCGTCATAGGGCGCCATGAGGGAATCAGACGCCTGACCGCCCGCGTAGGGAGCGACCGCCATGCCATTGGTTCCGGAGTAGGTGTCGCTCGTTCCCATACGGGTCGTCCCCCACCAGAGGCGCACGTCCTGCAGCGAAATGTAGCTTTGGCCGGGTACGCCGGCCATCTTAACGGCCGGACCGTTCGCAAGCCCTCCCCTCGTCCAAACACCGCCGCGATACTCTATCAGGCATCCCACGACGACGCCGGCTGCTTGGGCTTTCGCAAAAGTATCATAATAAATCAGCTGATGATCCTCTGTGCGGTTGATTTCCGTTTCATCTTTCCAGCCTTTATGATCGGGCTTGTTGGCCCACAGGACATTCCTTGTCCTGTCCTTGCCCGTATACCCTGACCAATCATCCCAGCCGCTGCCGCCCGTGAACTTCAGCCCAAACTTCCCATCTTCTCCGACCTCCGCTTTGATCAGTTGGTTGACCGCGTGGATATTCGAGTCGCTCAGCGAAGGGGAATTTTGCGTGATTGAGTGATAAGCGACGAGCTCCGCGCCGTTTTGCAGCATGGTGGCCCAATCAATTGCCCCTGTGAATTTGGTATAGCGTGACAAGTTCGCGTTTGTAATAATATCGCCGCTCATCCTCTTCGCTACCGTGAATGTATAGCCCTGCGGATTCGTCGAGCTTGGCATGTCAAGGATCGGCACACCCGTGTAGCTGGTGCCCGCGAGATTGCCCGATTCGACCACAAGCTTGCGCGCTGTATCTGCCGTATCGCTCTCATTGATCGGCACAAAGAACAGCAGATGGTCGCAGGTATGCTGATCGCCTGAGTTCTTATCGCCGGCAGAAAGTACGACGGAGGTGTTTACCGTGTTGCTGCCCGCAGGCGTAAAGGTGAAATCACCGTGTTCCGCATAGCCGTAGTTGCCCGGTTGCATCGATTCGTTATAGATGGAAACTTGGCCGCCGAGCGTCATATCCGGGAAAAGCGCACCCGGGAGCCGGTTGGTCGTATTGTCCTTCGCGCCCGACATCCCGATCAGGATGGGCTGATAGTCCGGATCGGTTTCATCCTGTTCGGGGTTCGTCCCGTCCTGCGTGACGACCTTGAACTTCGTCGTCCAGGAGATGGGCAGGGTCGGATCAATGCGCTCGCTGCCCCTATCGAAAAATTGGTTTGCGTAGTGGAACACACGGCCGAAGACATAGCCGCTTGGATTCGCGGGCTTCGTTATGCTGAATGAACCGTCGGCCTTGTTGTACCAACCGGAAATCACGGCGACGCCGCTGTTATAGTTGCCCGCGTACAGGTCGGACTCCGGCGTGGACCTCGCGGTCAGCGTCTTGCTCGCCGACTTGTTGCCGGCTGCCTGATCGCCCTCGGAAAGCAACCAGCTTTCGGCCTTGACGGCGGTGGTGTCGCCTTGAACGCCGGAAACATTGGAAACCGAGAAATACCGCTCCGAATATGCCGCGCCGGTGAACGGCCCCTCAATCGGGTTGTAAAGCACGCGCCCCTCGAGGATCCAGTGGCCGGCGCCGTCGTCCCGGGGTACCGCCGCCTTGCTTGTATCGGCGGCATCCTTCAGCCAATCATACGTAGAGTTTGTAAAGCGCCAAGTACCGCCTGAAGCGTTGATCTTGTCGATCGTCAAACGATAGCCGACCCACACCGCGGTCACAGGCTCTTTGTGACCCGGCATGTACCCGAGTTGAGTCCCGAGCTTGTATGAGCGGGCGGCGCCGCCGGTCACATAGCCGGGGTCGGCGGGGTCGGATTCATCCAATTTGATAAGCTTCACCTCACCGATTCCGGGCGCGTAATCCTCGCCGGGGATACTCAAAGGCGCGGGGCCCCGCGTTTTCGAGTCCTCCGGCGCTTTTTCAGCCGGGGCCGCCGGTGTGTCCGGAGCCGCCGGGGCTTTTTCAGCCGGCACGTCCGGAGCCGCCGGGGTATCCGGAGCCGTCGCTGTGTCCGGGACTGCGGGCGCCGCCCCTCGAAACACGTCCGGGACGCCTACCGCTTTGAAAACGACATTGCCCGTCACGGGATATGCCGCAATGTCCGCATAGGACTTCGTCGCGATCAGCGCCGGGTCCGCGCTATACTCCGTCTTGATTTCTTTTTCATCCCCGGCGCTGACCCACGCGACGACCCGGCCGTCGGGATTCGCTTTCGCGATCTCTTCGCCGGTCGGCAGGATATCCGGAGTAATGACGGCGGGATCGCCGCTTTTGGGAACCGGCAGGCTGACCGTCTTGACGACGATTTCCCCCACCGAAAAAGTAACCGCGTATCCATGCCCTTCGGATGAATCCGCCAATGCCGGAACGACTGCCGCCGTCAATACCACGATTGCCAGCACAGTCGCCAATATACGTTTTTGCAAAAAATCGGAACATCGAATCTTATCCATTTTTTCCTCCTTGTTAATTTTAGGTAATAGTAGCAATAGTTGCTGAAACAATATATAAAAATACTTGCCGTTCTTCTTTTGACTCAAAGTACGCGCTTGAAAATCAGCCTTTCAATCGCCTTCTGAATCATTCCCCCGAATACTTCCCACAAGCATCCGCTTCAAATATTGTCCTATGGTATATATACCCCGAATATTAAAAAAGTAACATTATTTTAGAATGTTACTATCAAAAAATCCCCTTTTGCTATGATTTTTTCTCGTACACGACCTTCCCGTCGAAGAGGGTAAGGTCGGCGGCCGCTTCCAAGATTTCATCGTCCGCCGCCGTGAAAAGGTTCCGGTCCAACACGACGATATCGGCAAAATTGCCCGCGCGAAGCGTTCCGAGTTCGTGCTCCCGAAAGCAGTTATACGCGCTTCCCCATGTATACATTTTCAGCGCGGCCGGCAAACTCAATTTCTCATCCGGCGCGAAACCGCCATCCGGCTTGTGATTATTAAATACACGCGTCTTTGCGCGATATATTCCGAGCATCGGGTTGTTGCTGACGACGGGGTTGTCTGTCCCGAAAGCAAGCACGCCGGTTTCGCCGAGCAAACTTTTGAAAGGGAAAGCGGTGTCCGCGAGCTCTTGGCCGAGCAGCGCGGGATACGGGTTTTCCTCAAAGCGTTCCGTAATCGCGATATGCTCCGGCTGAACAGAAGGGGTCGCCTTGAGCGCGCCGAATCTTTTGATGTCGTCCGGGGAAACAATCTCCGCGTGCTCCACCGAATGGCGAACGCCCGTGTCGCCGTACTTGCTGTAAGCGTCCTCGTAAAAGTCGAGCGCAGTCCGGACCGCGCGGTCGCCGATGGCGTGAAGGCGAACCGAAATGCCGCGCTTATGCGCTTCCGGCACGGCGGCCCTGATCTTTTCGATGTCGCAGGTTTGCGCCCCCTTGTTTCCCGGCTCGTCCGCGTAGCCGCGAAGCATCAGCGCCGTATGGCTCGAAGTCACCCCGTCGAGAAATTCCTTGACATGCGTCACGGTGAGCTTGTCCGAGCTATACTTTTTCTTCCATTCAAGCACTTCGTCGAGATCGTTGAAAAGGCTCGGCACCGCGTGGACGCGCATGGTGAAACCGCCGTCCCTGTCGATTTGCGAATAGACGGGAATGTCGCCGATATCGCCATGGAAATAGGCCATCACATCGGTCACGGAAGTCAGCCCTTTCGAGTTCGCGTCCGTCATATACGCTTTGATGATCGCGATTTCTTCCGCTCTGTCAAAGGTCAGCGCCCGCTGCATGAACGGGTTCATCGCGTGGTCGCGGAAAAGGCCCGTCGGATCGCCGTTTTCATCGCGGACAATCTCCCCGAGCTTTGGGTCCGGCGTGTCCCTTGTGATTCCGCAGGCTTTGATCGCCGCGCTATTTGCCCAACCGCTGTGGCCGGAAGCGCACATCAGAAACACCGGGCGCTCGGGAAACGCCCGATCGAGCGAAGCCTTCGTCGGCTGCGTCGGGTTTTCCCAGAAAATTTCATACCAACCCGCGCGGAAAAACCATCCGTCCTTTTTCGGGTCCTTCCGCTCGGCTTCCGCCGCGATCCGGACGACCTCCTCCTCGCTTCGCCCGGCGGCAAGGCTCTCCAAACTCAGCGCCATTCCGGCGGTCACCATATGCGTGTGGCTGTCGTGAAAACCGGGCATAACGAGCCTTCCCCCGGCATCGATGGTATTCACGCCGTCAAACCCGGCAGGGACGCCGCCCCGGCCGACCTGAACAATCCGGTTCCCCGCTATCGCGACAAAACCCGCAAAAGGCTCCTCGCCTACGCAGTCAAAAATGGCATCGCCCTTGATGATCAAATCAGCTTTCACAGTCGCACCTCCCGCACCTTTCAAAAGTAGTATACCGCATTCGCCCAAGCAAATACAGCCTTAGGAATCGTTACGAAAAAATGTCTGTTTTCATTACCAAAGAAAAAAGAGTCCTTGAAATCAACTAACCGCTGTGATACATTAACTATACAGGAAGGCCGGGCAGCGCGTATGTGCAGCCAAAGGAGCATCCTGTTTTTATTTGCCGCCAAACTATATCTAATTCATTCAGCGGCCCCGGCGCAGTACCCAAAGGGGGGGGGGATACCGTACCGAGGCCGCTTCATTTATTGACCGAACGCAAGGATTGCCCCGATTCGGCCCAAATCGCCCGGCGCGCGCCCAAAAAAAGGGGCGGGCGCCTTGCGTAGGTGAAAGCTATTCAAACATCTTCAACGTCACGCGCTCGGCTGCAACTCTAGGTCCACATCGAGCGTACCGGCCGCGTAGGAAACGCTCGCGACCCTGCCGTCCGCGTTTGCCGCCGTGTATTTGAGCAAATCCTCACTGTCTTCCTCCACAGTGAGCTCCGTATAGCCTTCCGCCGCGAGGTCGCCCTGATAGCTTTTCGCGATCTCGTATGAAACATCGACGCGCTTTGTGACATATTTTTCTTCCGTGCGCTGATCATACATTACCGTGCCGACGCCGATCAAAAACAGCTTATTATTCTCCGCCGGATCGATATCAGCCGCCGCGCCGCTATTCCCCTCCGCAATAACATCCGAGGAACCGCCCGACCCGCCGCCTTGCGGCGCATCCCCCGGCCTCATCATGAAATAGACGAAGCACACGACGACCGCAACCGCAATGACCAAACAAATCAATAATATAATACGTTTTCTTTCCATTATATGTAATATTTCATCCTTTCACATTTGCTTTTATTTTATCCTATCGATCCGCGCCTACGTCCCCTCAATATTCATTTTCATCATCAATGGATTTCCTTTCTCTCGACCGGGCGATCATGAACAAATCAATCGTGATGAAAAACAAGATCCCCACAAACAGCGTATGGTTATTTATCCAGGCAATACCCAAATAATAATCGTCGAGAAGGAGCCATATGAGCAGCGTCACGATGCCGAAGATGATCGTCAGCAGGCGGAATATCCCCCCTCTGTGCTTGGAAAACGGTTTATCGTCGTCGTATACGCCAAGTTCTTTCAGCCCGGCATCGCGCCGGCGCCTTGCCAAGATACTGAGCACGGTCGCCGCCGCGAGGAGGATGGACGCCGCCGCGAAGATCAGCGACAGAAAGCTCCAAATGCCTTGCACTCCGAACGGCGCGATGAGCGGCACATTGCCCGCCGCGATGTCTGTGAACGGATTGCCCGTCTGATTCTCGATCCGCGTCAGCACATCGTCCGCGGGTTCCTCTTCCGGCTCCTCCGCTTCCGGTTCAGGCGGCTCCGTGATGATCGGCGCCGCCGTCTCATATTCCGCCACAATCACATAAGCCGCCGTACCGCCTTCCTGTACGCTCGTCGTATAAGTCGATTCGCCGAGATAGTAGCCGATGACCGCGTACGTTTCGATGCCGCGGTAGACGACCGTAGCCGTATAGCCTGACGGAAGATTGTCCTCATCCGGCCCGTTCACAGAGAACGCCACGCCCGCGCGGTCAAGCTCCTTGCTCTCGTAGCCGCTCGGCGACGAACCGCTCGTCACCTCGAACGCCATCTTCAGCGGCACATCGTCCACATCGTTCGTCGGCATCTGTATCTCTGCCGTCTTGTCCACTTCCCGCTCCTGCACAATATTCACAGGCGTCAGCGTGACATTCCCTATTTTATTGATCTCCTCGAGCTGCCAAGGCAATAACGCCCCTTCGATACGATAACGATACGTCCTCGTGTTGGGAAGTGTGCTTTCAAGCATAGGCTCCGATTGCGAGATCAGCGTGTATACAAGGCCCATCTGCGTGATCTCTTGTTGGATGTCCGGCGTTTCACCCTCCGTGTAACGGTACTCCACGGACATCGTACCGCCCGCCGCGTTCTCCGGCGCGGCCGTCGCATAGGCCGGCGCCGCGGGCAGGAACACGAGCAAAAGCGTGAGCAAGGGCAGGAAAGCAAATATCCGTCTGCCTTGTATTCTTAGTGTATTCTTCTTCATTTCAGCTCACCTCCCTTCGCGGCTGCCGCTTTATTCTGCGGCCTTCTCCTGATCCTATTCAGCAGCACAAGGCTTGCCAACGCAAGGATCGCCATGACGATCCACAGGCTGACGGCCATCGGGTCGCCCGTCCTCACCGTGGATACCTTTCGCCCGTCGGGCGTGTACCATTCGCCGTCCCGGTACGTCAGGCCTTGGGCTTTCGCGTGCTCGAGGAAAGAGTTCTCCTCCACACTGGCGCCGGGATTTTCGCCGCCCGGCTCCGTCCCAAAGGTTTGCAGCTCGCGCGTCAGCACCGCGTCGCGGTCCTGATCATAGACAGTCGCCCCGCCGATCCGACCCGCGATGTTCGCGGAAACCGACGATACGATATCTTCTGCGGACATCGCGCGCGACGCGCTCACAAGATAGGTCGCAGGTTTCAGCGTCGCCGCGGCAAGCTGCGCCGCTTCACCCGAATCTACCGGGTAGAACGACTCGCCCCGGTCCGGCGTCCAGTCGCCCGTCGAGCCTTTCACATGCTTGACCACCGGATCATACGCGTCAAGCGGGCTGATTCCAAAGAGTCCCGTAAGCTGCCCGGCGGCATTCGCGAGGGCTGTCGCGGACACCGGGAACGCGGCGATCGCTTCTTGCCGCGCAAGAGCCCCGACAGACTTGCCGGCGCTCGCCGGCGTTGCGCCCTCGATCGTGCCGTTCTTGATATAATCCGTCACGCCGTTGCTGTTGCGGTAATCGAGGTTCATCGTCGTGCCGTCATAGTTCTTGCTCGTGAAGCCGACCTTTACCGCGCCGTACTCGAAGCGGATGGCCGTGATGTACTCGCCCTCCGCAAGCCCCGCCGGCAGGCCGAGCTCCACGCGTTTGATCACGCCGCCGTTTTGGTCGAGCGCCGCGCTCTGGTCAATGTGCTTCCACAGGCGCCATCCCGTATTGGGGAAGACCCGCACACTGCTTGTCGTGACCGGCGTCCGCTCGGTATCCACAGCGGCGGCAGACGCGTCGCCCTTGTTCGTCTTGTACCAGACATTGAGCCGCCCGTCCTTGTCGCCCCAGACCGATGGCGTCCACAAACCCTCGACGCGCACCTGCCCCAATTTCCCGACCGCTTCAAGCGGGTCGTCCACGACAAACTCGTCCGCTTCGATGTTCGACAGTGAACGGAAGTTGATATCGTAACGATAATGTTCCTCCGGGTTGCCGACATTATAAAATCCTTCCTTGTCCGGCAAGCTCACATACGCCGCGCTCGTTCGCTTGATCGTATCCTTGTCCGTCTCAACCGAGAGGAACGGGGCCGCCGCTTCTATCGAGATCGTCGACGTGTCGCTGTCGTCCTCGTCGCCGTCCGGATTGGTCTTGTGGTCCTCGCCTACCACATTGTCCTTGACCGGGCCGTCATTGTCCGGGTCGTCGTCCGGCGTCGAGTCGATGTCCTC
>JAITNA010000200.1 GCA_031290715.1 Eubacteriales Family XIII. Incertae Sedis bacterium
CAAAACTTGGGATAGGCATTACGCCAAAATGACAGTGGGTCAGTCAGCCGGACGAGGTTCCACTTTTACCTATTCTAATCGAAATTGAAAAGGCAGATACATTATCTTATAGAATGACAGCAGTTTCCGCGAATGCGGGAATCCAGGGTATGGCTAATCACTGGATTCTCGGGACGCTTCGCGCCCAAGAATGACAGTATTTAGCTGACCTCTGAGTAGACACGAGTAGACACAGTTTTGTAAAGAAATTTTGTAAAAAGTGTTTAATAATACGGATAATTGGGTATAATAACATTATCCGCAGAATATAAAATACGAAAAAGAGAGGCAATGGACGGTAATAATGTACACCAAGACAAAGCTGAAATTTAAGAAGCGCGTGATACCGGCGCTATCGATATTGCTGATCGCGGCGCTTGTGATTCCGCAGACTGCGTTGGCGACAGAAGCCGGCGTACCCGGCGGCGAAGCTGCAGAGAACGTTGTGAACGCTACGGTCGACGAAGCGGACATCGTCATAGGCGAAGCTGCGGGCGCCGAAGCGCAGGGCAGCGATGGCGATGTCATAGGCGAAGCCGCGGGCGCCGGCATGGGAAATACCGGATTGGGGCTATCAACGCTATCGACATCCTTCACTGTCATCTCAACCGATGAATTGATCGCGGCGATAGGCGATACGGATAGCACGATAGATATTACGATCGGCGCGGATTTTGAGATCGATAAGCAAATCAACATTCCCGCAAACAAAACCGTAACCATTGACGGCGGCGGGCATACCCTGACGCGAGCATATGAGGGTGTAATATTTTCTGAGACGGGCGCGGGCTCGTCGCTGACCTTGAAGGATTTGGTATTGGATGGCGATGCGGTGACAGTCGAGTATCCGGCGATTTTACTCGACAACGCTGCCTCATCACTCCATATCACAGGGGACAGTGTTATTAAAAATTTCAAGAGTTCCCAGAGAGACAAATTCGTTATACATGCCGGCAACGGATCCTTAGTGATTGATGGAAGTACACGGATTATTGACAATAGCGTGGATAGAAGCGTGTTGAGAACTGCGGGCAATGCGGACGCAACTATTTGCGGGGATGTTGAATTCAGCGGCAACAAGATAACAGGGACAAACGGCGGAGTTATTATGGCATATGGCAATTCGACGCTGACAGTCAAAGACAGGGTCAAAATCCATGATACCGAGTCGAATGGCTTTGGAGGGGCATTTTGCATCAATAACAACGCAGGCCATGCAAAGGTCACGATTACCGACTATGTGGAAATATACAAGAATAAGGTAAAAGGAGATGGCGGCGGGCTCTATCTATATTCGACGCCTGGGCCATCCGGCAATCAACTGACCATTTCGGGCCATGTAAAGATTTATGACAATGAGGCAGGAGATTATGGCGGGGGAATCAGCGCCGATAGCGGCACGCTGAGGATTTCGGGGAATGTCGAAATTTACGGCAACAAATCGACAGGCTCTGTTAGCCTATCCGGATATCTTATTGGCGGCGGCGGCGTGTCATTGGGGGTGTACGAACCTAAAGGGTCTGGTTATGTTTTGGATGCCGCCATTTCAGGGGATGTCAGGATTCATGACAATAAGGCGAGCACCGGCGGCGGCGGAATCGTTATTGGAACATATGGCGGACTCAGTGCCGCCAATCCCGTACAGATTGGGGGCAGCGTACAGATATACGATAACGAAGCGGAGGGCCACGGCGGCGGTATCCTAAACCTTTCGCCGGTAAATATAGATGGCACGGTTTCCATTACAGGCAACACCGCAGGGCTTGACGGCGGCGGCATTTTTACTGCCGATTACAGCAAACTGAAGGTTGGCGCGGATGTGACATTCGCGGACAATACGGCGCGGGCATCCTATGAGATAAAGCCCTTCGACATCCCCCTCCATGACGCCAATGTCCTGACCCATACCTTCACTGCGCCGTTTGAATACGGCTACAACAATTACGACATCAACTATTACCGCTCTGACGCAAAGACGTCCTCAGCCGCCGGCACGGCGGGGACGGGTGACATCATCACCTACACCGTAACGGTCAAAAACTCGTCTACGGCAGCCGGCGACATTATTATCAAGGATAAGGCACCCGTAGGAACGAGCGGCTTTGCGGACACGACGCCGGCTGCGGGCAATCTGACGGTGACGGCCGAAGGCGATCTCACCGTGTGGACGTTTGCGAACGTAGCGGCGGGCGATGACGCGGCCGTCACGTTTACCGTGAAGGTCACAGCGGAGATCGGCGAGATTTCAAACACCGCCATCATACGCGAGCCGGCAGACGTTGACTTCAGAAATACGCCTACGACAGCCGACAAATTGGCAAACCCGTACACCATCATCTACAATCCGAACACGGGTGCAGGCGCGATGGCGAATACCGACGTGGTGTACGGCGAAAACGCGGAGCTTCGGGCGAACGCTTTCAGCAAGGCGGGCTATACATTCACCGGATGGAACACGCGGGAGAACGGTACGGGCAGCCCGTACGCGGACGGCTATGCTTTCGCGCCTTACGATATTGCGGGAAACCTGACGCTTTACGCGCAGTGGAAAGCGATTGCGTATACGGTAACATACGCGCCGGGCGCGCACGGGACCTTTGCCGCGCAGGTCACAAGCGGATTGCATTATGGGAATACTACACCGGCCGCGCCGCAGACGCTTTCGGAAGCAGGTTGGCGCTTCACGGGCTGGACGCCTTCGCCGGCAAAGGCGGTCGTCGGCACTGCTGTTTATACGGCGCAGTGGGCGCAAAGCAGCTATACGGTCTACTATCACGGCAACGGGAACACAGAAGGAACGACGCCGGGAGCCGTTACGCTCCCGCACGGAAGCGCGTGGACGGCCGCGGCGCAGGGCGATCTCGCGCGGGACGGCTTCACGTTCCTCGGTTGGTCCGCCGATTCCGAAGCGGCCGCGGCTGCGCTGAACCCCGGCGATGTGAATACGCTGACGGGTGATGTCCATCTGTACGCGGTATGGCAGGTCGTGACGCCGCCGCCCGTGGAACCGCCGCCGGCCGTGACGCCGCGGACCCCGGTGAACCCGCCGCGGACCCCGGTGAACCCTCCTGTCACGTCTGTCACGCCGCCGAGCGACGATCCGGGCGAGGACGAAGAGGATCGCGCGGCCGCCGAAACGACACCGGCCCCGCCGGTTCAAGCGCCGTCAGGCGACGTGGAAGCGGGTACAAGCCCGCAGCCGGAATCGGAACCGCAAGCCGAGAGGTTGGCCGCGGAAGGCTTCGCCCCGCGGGATGTGGCGCGTATTGAAGCGCAGACGGGCAATCCTTTGACAGACCTGCTCGGCGGCAATGTGCCGCTCGGCAACGGGAAGAGCGCCGCGGTCCGGAGTCTGCTCTCGCTGATTCTTTCGATCATCGCGGTCGTTATTACCGTACTATTGGCCGTGGGGGCCCTCCTGCGCGGGAGAAACAAGGATGAGGAAAGCGAAGCGCGCGCGGGCGAGCGCGGCGAGAAGGAGAAGGGAAGGCGGCGCGGGCGGCTGCTGAAGCTGCTTGCCGGCATCGTCGGCATCCTGACGCTGATCGTCTGGCTCATCCTCGACGACACAAGCCTGCCGATGGCGTGGATCAACCGCTACACGCTTATCGTGGCCGTATTCTTCCTTGTGCATCTTGTCTTGTTCGCAGCTTACAAGGTTCGCGGGGGAAGGAAAAATAAATTTTCGGAAACAATTGAAATAAAGCAGTAAAAGTTTCGTTATTTGGTACTAATAGATATGCGAAGCGCAAGTCATCGGTTTGGACCAATATATCTCTGGGGGGATAGGGCAAGCCGATGAGCGCTTCAAGAGAAAGCGCCAAAGCGGCCGGGTTGACCTGCTTATTGCAAAAGTATATACCGGACAAAGGGAAGCGGAGCGGACCCTATCACCGACATCCGCTGCCTTTGTCCAAAAGGATGGGAGAGAAAGCGCTCTGGGGGAATGAGCGCTTTTTCTATTGTGACATGGGCGCCTATTTGCCGAATCTCGGCGCTTTCAGGCATTATTTACAGGGAAAACGCAGAAAATTACAAAAATTTACAAACCGATTGAAGCCGGCGTTTTGCTGTGTTAAAATCTGATGTAGGGCAACCGTTTCTGATGCTCGCTGATTGCGAAAAGGTTGCGTTTTGATTTTATTGTGTGTTTGCGCAGGGGACAGTTCGTGGCGCAGACAAGAGGAGGAACTGATTATTTTGCAGAGGAGGTACTAAAATTGAGTAAGGTAAAGACCGGGAGTTATACTTCCGAGGCGGTTCGGGGGTTCGACCACCGGACAGCGATGGAGGAGGCGGCCAGATGTCTTCTTTGTCACGACGCCCCATGCAGCGAGGGCTGCCCCGCCGGTACGGACCCGGGGAAATTCATTCGCTCCATTCGTTTCCGCAATCCCAAGGGCGCGGCGGAAACGATCCGCGAAAACAATGTGCTCGGCGGCGTTTGCGCGCGTGTCTGCCCGTACGACAGGCTTTGTGAAGAGGCTTGCAGCCGCACGGGGATCGACCGGCCGATCGAAATCGGCAAGCTGCAGCGTTACGCGGTCGAACAGGAGAAGGCGTTTCGCATGAAGGTCCTGAAAGCGCCGCGAGGAAGAAAGAATCAGGGCGCGGTCGCCTGTGTGGGCGCGGGGCCGGCGTCGCTTGCGCTTGCGGCGGAGCTCGCGAAAGCGGGATATCGCGTGACGATTTTTGAAAAGGAAAAGAAGGCGGGCGGCGTTTTGACCTACGGCATTACACCCGCAAGGCTGCCGCAGTATGTGGTCGATCAGGATATCGCCGCGGTCAAAGGGCTCGGCGTCGAGTTTGAGTTCGGCACGGAGATCGGAAAGAAAATCACGGCGCAGGATTTGATCGAGCAGAAGGGGTATGACGCGGTATTCATCGGCGCGGGGCTGTGGCAGGGCCGCTCGGCCGGGGTGCCGGGCGAGGATCTGAAAGGCGTGCTGACGGCGGTGGACTTTTTGAAAGAGGCCCGCACAAAGGGCGGCTACGCGGCGATGAAGGACAAGACGGTCGTGGTCGTCGGCGGCGGCGACGTCGCGATGGACTGCGCGACGACGGCCAAGCTGTCCGGCGCGGCGAAGGTGGCGATTTGGTATCGGCGCAGTGTGGAGGAAGCGCCGGCGAGTATGGATGAGATTCGCTACGCGCACGATCTGGGGATCACGATCACGACGGAGTTTGCGCCGAAGGCTTTCACAGGCAAGGGGAAGAAGGTCGAATACGCCGAGTTCACGGGGCGCGACAAGAAATCCTCCGCGACGGCCGCTTGCGATTTTGTCGTGCTTGCCATCGGGCAGACGGCCGAGGATATGAGCAAAATCACGGGCGCGTCTTTGTCCGGCAAGGGCTGTATTGCTGTGCGCAAGGGGGGAAAAACCAATCTTCCGGGCATATTTGCGGCGGGCGATATCGCCAACGGGGGGAAGACCGTCGTCGAAGCCGTCGCGGAAGGCAAGGAGGCCGCGGCTTCTATTATTACATATCTCAAAAAAAAGGCGGTAAAACCCGCGAAGAAGGCGGTGAAGTAAAATGGCGATTAAAAAAGACCTTTCTATCGATTATCTGGGTGTGAAATGTGAGAATCCTTTCTTCCTCAGCTCCTCGCCGGTCGGCGGCAACTACGATATGGTGGCGAAAGCGTATGAGGCCGGATGGGCGGGCGTGTTCTTCAAAACGGTCGGGATTTTTGTGGCGGATGAGTGCTCGCCGCGCTTCGACAATACGAACAAAGAGGGGCTGCCGTGGCTCGGCTTCAAGAATATGGAGCAGATTTCGGACAAGCCGACGGAGCTCAATTTCGAGTTCATGTACCGGCTCAAGCGGGACTACCCGGAGAAAATCCTCGTTTCCACCATCATGGGAAGCAGCGACGCGGAGTGGGCGGCCCTCGCGAAGATGAGCGAACAGGCGGGCGCCGATCTCATCGAGGGCAATTTTTCCTGCCCGCAAATGACGAGCCACGCGATGGGCAGCGATGTGGGCAGCAACCCCAAGTTGGTCAAGCAGTATACAAAGGCTGTCGTGAAGGCGACGAAGATTCCTTTCATTGCGAAAATGACGCCCAATATCACTTCGATGGAGGTACCCGCGCGGGCGGCGATCGAAGGCGGCGCGGCGGGGGTTTCGGCCATCAATACGGTGAAGTCGATCACGAACATCGACCTCGATAATATGACGGCGATGCCCGTCGTGAACGGCAAGTCCTCGATTTCGGGCTATTCCGGCGCGGCGATCCGGCCGATCGCGCTGCGTTTTGTGGCGCAGCTGTTTCAGGACCCCACAGTGAAGGACGTTGAGATTTCCGGGATCGGGGGCATTGAAACTTGGCGCGACGCGCTTGAATTCCTCCTGCTCGGCTGCCGCAATCTGCAGGTCACGACGGCCATTATGCAATACGGCTACCGCATTGTGGAGGATATGGCGAACGGCCTTGCGCACTGGATGGACGAGCGCGGCTATGACAGGCTCGACGATTTCATCGGCATAGCACTTCCGAATATCATTCCCGCCGAAGAGCTCGACCGCAGCTTCAAGGTCCTGCCCGCGTTTGATACGAAAAAATGCATCGGCTGCGGGCGCTGTTATGTGTCGTGCTACGACGGGGCGCATCAGGCCATCGACTGGGACGCCAAGAAACGCCGGCCTGTGCTGAACGACGAGTGCGTCGGCTGCCACCTCTGCCTGAATGTCTGCCCTGTGAAGGATTGTATCACGCCGGGTGAGATCAAGTGGAAGAAGCGGGCGAAAAAGGTATCGCCGGTCGTGCAAGTCAATTATGATTGAAGATGATAGAATGATGATAGAAGATGATAGAAGATGATTGAGGACCTGAAGAGGTATTTCAGCAAGCAGGAGCTCATTCCCGCGGTCGTGCAGGACGCGCGGTCGGGGGATGTGCTCATGCTTGCCTATATGAATGAAGAATCGCTTACCAAAACGCTCGAAACGGGGTATACTTGGTATTATAGCCGATCGCGGAAAAGGCTTTGGCGTAAAGGCGAAAGTTCCGGAAATGTACAGCGGGTGGTCAGTATCACGGGCGATTGTGACGATGACACGCTGCTTGTGCGTGTGGAACAGACCGGGTCGGCCTGTCACACGGGAGCGCCGACCTGTTTTTTCGCGGAGCCGATTTACCGCGCGAAGCCGGAAGCGGAATAGCCGCCGGGAGTTGCGGTTGATTATTAAATGCCGGGATAATATAAGAGGGACCTATTTAGATATGAGCGATTTGTTGAGGGATTTGTTTGGCATTGTGACAGCACGCCGGGCCGAGGGCGCCGAGGGCTCGTATACCGCCTATCTTTTTGAGGCCGGCTTGGATAAAATCCTGAAAAAACTCGGCGAGGAGTGCAGCGAAACGATTATCGCGGCAAAAAATTTGGAAACGGCTTTTGAAGCTTGCGCCGAGGGGCCGGACGAAACCGTTGAGGAGTTGGCGGCGGCGAACGAAGCGCTCGTGGGCGAGATCGGGGATTTGCTCTACCATCTGACGGTCATGATGGCGCAATGCGGGATTGACGCGGAGGCGGTCGAAGCGGTCCTGCGCGCGCGCATGGAAAAAACGGGCAATTTGAAGCAGAGCCGGGCGACGGATCGGAATACGTAAAGATGAGTGGTGCGGGAAAGCAGTAAAAAGGCGGTGAGAAGGTACTAACTTGACAGGGACGGATGAAAAACAGATCAGGCGCGAGCTGGTTGTGAAGGCGAGCGGCGGGGATCGGGAAGCGTTCGAGGAGCTTTATCGGGGTTGCACGAAAACCATCCTGTACCAAGCGCACAGATACATCCGCAATCCGGATGAAGCGGACGACGCGGCCCAGGAGGCGGTCATCGCGATGTATCAAAATATCGGGACGCTGAAAAATCCCGACGCTTTCATCCCTTGGATGTATCGGCTTGTCAAGTTCGTCTGTCTGAAACACGTCCGAAAGCTGACCGCGCAGAAGGGCGGCCAAGAAACGGCGGATATTGACGATTACGCCGAAACCCTGCCCGATGAGAAGCAGGACGGGAATCCCGAGCGGTGGACCGTAGAGCGGGAACGCAGCGAAATCATCATGCGGGCGATCAATCTCCTGCCCGAGAAACAGCGTGAGGCGCTGATTTTGTATTACTACGAGGGGCTGACGTATCGCGAGATCGCGGAGGCTATCGGAAGCACAACGAGTACGGTGTCAACGAATATTATGAAAGCGAAAAAGAGAATTCTTTCAGAGTTTGAACCCGCGATCGCGCTTGCGATTTCGGTTGACGCGGGGCAGAAGCTTTCCGGCGTCAATCTTGCCGCCTTCCATCATTCCTGTCAGGCCGGGATCGCGCATGTCGCGGCGGTAGGCGGCGGGCCGGGGGGAACCGGTGCGCAGCACGGAAATTCTTCCCATTCCTCACACGTTTCAAACGTCGTCGCGGTGGCCATCGCCGCCGCGGTGATTTTGGCATCGGCGTTGGCGTTGGCCGAGCCGCCGGTGTCTGCCGCGCCCCCGCCCGCCCCCGCGCCGCCGGTCGTCAGCGAGCCGGCCCCCGTATATTCACCGAAAGCGGAAATCACACTGGAGGGGGGAGCTTGCGATTGCGGGCATGTCAATCCGCGCACAGCCGTGTTGGTGCTGTCCGGCATGGGGGATACGGTGGAAGATTGGGAGCTTGTGTCTATTTCCGGCGACGAGGTGGTTTTGTCGGGGGGCGGTATGAATGTGCCGATTGATCCCGAAGCGCTCGAAGAAGGAAGATATCTGGTACGCTTCATGATTGAAAATACGAGCGGGCAGCAAGCGTTCGCGGAACGGGAAATCCTCATCGTTCATGGGGAGATTCCGCCGGGGCAGTATGCTTGATATGCTTTAGAGGCCCCCTTTAATAACGAATGCTGACTTCGCCGGAGCGCAGCACTTCGCGGGCTCCGTCCTCATATTTGACCTCAAGCCCCCCGTCGTCCGTGATTCGGATTGCTGCCGCGGGGGTTGTTTTTTTGTTCGGGTCGTCTGTTTTGTTCGGGTCGTTCGGGCTGTTTGGGATATCCGAACTGTCCGGGCGTCCCGGCGTTTGCTTCAATACGAAGATTTGTTTCCCGACGACGAAGGAGCGCGCGCGGTATTCGCCGAGGAGGGCCGCCGGGTTTTTGAGCGCGCGGACACAGGCGAATACTTCCTTTTCCAAGGCGTCGAGCAAACGCGGCCGGCCATCCGGCGGCAGCGCAAGCGATCCGGCCGACGCGCGCAGGGTTTCGGGGAAGTCATTTTCGGGGATGTTGATGTTGATCCCGATACCGAGAATCACGGCTTTGACGGCGCCCGGGCGCGGGTCTGATACGGCCTCTGCCAGGATGCCGCAAATCTTTTTTCCGTCTATGAATACGTCGTTGACCCATTTGATCCCCGGGCGCAGGCCGAGGGTTTTTTCGATCGCCCGGCAGACGGCGACGGCCGCCGCGACGGTGATCATTTGCAGGTGTGCGGCTTCGTCCGGCGGCGCCAGAATGAAGCTGATGTAGATGCTATCCCCGCCCGGCGAGAGGAAATCTTTGCCGAGCCGCCCGCGTCCGGCGGTCTGTCTGCGCGCCGTGAGCACCGTGCCGTACAGCGCGGAAAGCGCCGCGGGGTTCGCGGCGGCCGCAAGCCGGCGCTTCGCTTCGTTGTTGGTGGAGTCTATTTCGCTGTATTCGATGTGTTTCATTTTAGTAAGTATTGCCTGAACAACAGTCGCTGTTTCGGTGTAACAATTCAGACATGAGCGATTATTTGTTGAAGGTCGGTGTTTTCAGGCAAGTTCTGCTGCGTAGGCGTACTCTGCGTACGTCGGAGCGGCAGGTTTTGCCTGAAAGTGCCGAGATTCGGCAAATAGGCGCTCATGATCGCACGGGGATGTTCCTGCGGCGCAATTCCGCCTTCACATCCTCCACGGTATATTCCCCGTAATGAAAAATGGAAGCCGCAAGCGCCGCGTCCGCGGGCGTTTCGTCAAATACATCGGCGAAAGAGGCAAGGCTGCCGCCGCCGCCCGACGCGATCACAGGGATATCACAAGCCGCGCAAACGGCGCGCAGCATGGCGTGGTCAAAACCGCCCTTCGTCCCGTCCGTATCCATCGAGGTCAGCAGGATTTCCCCCGCGCCCAGCTCCATGCCCCTCCGAGCCCATTCGACGACGTCTTTTCCGGTATCCGTGCGCCCGCCCGCGACGTAGACATTGTATTTTTCATTGCCGTCCGCGCCGCCTGTATTCCCGCTCACAAGCTTGCCGTCGATGGCGAGGACCACGCATTGGCTGCCGAAAATCCTGCTCGCTTCCGCGATAATCCCCGG
Source organism: Eubacteriales Family XIII. Incertae Sedis bacterium (assembly GCA_031290715.1). GTDB lineage: Bacteria > Bacillota > Clostridia > Peptostreptococcales > Anaerovoracaceae > JAITNA01. Next base: position 10,349 of record JAITNA010000200.1, read on the forward strand.
GTTTTTCACAGCCGCAGAATTGACGGCGACCTTGTCCGCGCCCGCGCGCAGCATCGCGCGGAAATCGTCGATCGTGCGAATGCCGCCGCCGACGGTCAGCGGGACAAAAACTTTCCCGGCCGTTTTCCGAACGACGTCAATCATCGTGCGGCGTTCCTCAAAGGTCGCCGTAATATCGAGAAAGACGATCTCGTCCGCGCCCTGCCGATCATATTCGACAGCGCATTCGACAGGATCCCCGACGTCCCTGATGTTGATGAAATTGATTCCCTTTACCACCCTGCCGCCGTGAACATCAAGACAGGGGATGATTCTTTTCGCAAGCATGGACTCAGTATATCACAAATCCCCGCGTATTTCGTTTACATTTCGACATCTTCATTGTAATCATTCTTGAAAATATACAGATAATCATGATCTTTTCCGACATTCGTAACATCGAGTTTGTTGACGCTTGTCCGAAGCCATGATGCCTTTTGCAGCAGATGAAAAAGAAGTGCGTAAACTTCGGCGGCTGATAGCGGGTTTTTCGATATATAACAGGAACCTTGCCTATGTTCAAATTCATTTTTAATAAAATATTGTTTTAGGGTATTGTATGCCGTGCTTCGATTCGGTTCTCCGAAAATCCGCCGTAGTTCGTCCGTATCAAGATCAAAATTGATCATCCTGCGCCTTCGATTTGCAACGGGCATATTATGCTCCGATTTTGAATTCCGACAGGCAAAATTCCTTAAAGTCCTCCACCGCAAAATCGTTTGGGGCGTCAGAATCGTCATTGCTGAAATACAGCCAAGTATCCACATTGTCCATGAACCACGCTTGGCGGCCAAGCGTCGTCATTGCCATGCCAAACCTCGCAAAATCGGAAGAGAGCTCCCTTCCCTCATAAAAGCCATTGCCGACATTATTAAATTCAAGTCTTTCGATAAGAAATCCATTTAGCTTCGCATAAATCCCGTCAAGATCGTAAAGGCCTTCGCGTTCGATTTTCTCCTCATTCATGATGATCTGCATTTTAATCATGCTCTTCTCCTTTTCGCAAGCATGGACTCAGTATATCACAAATCCCCGCGCCTGTGCGGGCAAATCAAAAACGGCCCCCTCGCGGAAAGGGCCGTCTTGTGAATTATTATAGAATAATTTGTAATGGTATGCGCGCGACTGCGGCTAAGCCTAACGGTTTCTTTTGACAAGCCCGACTTTTTTCCGGTAATCGTCCGGCGAGCCGACTTCGCGGCCGAGGAGCCCGGCGAGTTGTTTGAACGCGAGGAATTGATCCGCGTTGCGCTGAATTTTGTCGTTTTTGTGCGGCCATTTCCATACGGTATCCTCCATGCCCACGCGGATATCGAGGCCGAGCAGGACCGCCAGCGCCGCCAGATAGCTCGAAGCCCGGCCGGCCGCGCAGACCATGACCTGGGAATCCTTGTCGATGTCCATGATACGGTTGTTCAAATGCATGAGGTTTTCGACCATGCCCTTTGCGTTCGGCATGGGGGAGCAGCCGGGCAGCGCCGGCAGGATGATGAAATGGTAGGGCTTCTCGAGCAGGCCGGACTTGATCAGATACCGGTCCGCGTTATCGATGTCGCCGTCGGAGTAGACCGCAATCTGCGGTTTGACGCCGTATTCCTGACAAAGCCGCGTTTTTTCGATAATGACATGCGGGGGTTTCGCAAAGAGCAGGTCCCCGCAATAGGTCGCGGTGGTATTGATCGGCGTGGTGTCGAGCAAGCCGTCCTTGAACGCGGTGACGATCTTTTCCCAATCCTCGGGGAAATGCGGGACCAAGCAGCCGTCAATGACCACGTTCGGGAACTCCTTCCGCAGGGGATCGATAACCTGATGGAACAAATTCAGGTCCACCACATTGTAGCCTTTCTCGTCGCGCACATGGACGTGAATAACGGGGGCGCCAGCGATACAGCACTCGCGCGCCGACTGATAGATTTCATCGGCGGTAATCGGCAGATTGGGGTTGTTGCGCTTCGAGAAAAACCCGCCGACGACCGCGGTTGAGATAATCACCTTGTCCGGGATGTCCCAAGGCGGCTGAATGTCAACGTCTTTGGTCAAAAAAGCCGAGTAGGTCGGGTCGCAGGCTTCCGGGAACCCAAACATCCTGCTGATACTCTGATATCCGGTTTCCTTGTGAAATGCTTCAACGAGATTCCAATTTACATGATTGTTAGAATTTGACATAGGAATACCTCCTGACTATGCCCCGCGCGCGAAAGCAATGAATCACCCATTGTCCCCGCGTCACGGTAACAAACAATATACGTATGGTCTGGATGGCGATACAGCTGATTCCGATGTTAAAAAATACGAGTTACCGACCGAAAGTAAGGTTGATTCTGTTCACAAAATTCATCTCTAGAGATTGACGCCATTATACCGCAAAACGCGCGGGAAGTCAATAATTTCCATTTTTTGGGTGTGTGTAAGATTTTCTGTATTGTCAAGATGTACGTAAAATTTGCCGTATATTTTTTGTTCGATGTTCGGGGGATATCTTGAAAAAAGCCGTCATCGTTGTGATAGTATGAATGTGTAATTGTGTTGTATGGCCGGCGGCGAAAAAATTATTCAAAAGAAGCGCTGATTAATAATGGAGTGCGTGGGAGCGCGGGATGCGATGATTCAATATGAAGGGGATGTTTATCGGCCTCCCAGTGAGGCTTCCAGCTTGATCGTGCAGGCTGCGATCGGGTGCGCGCATAATGATTGCACGTTTTGTTCGATGTTCAAGGGCAAGCGGTTTCGCGTGCGTGCGGAGGACGAGGTGATCCGCGATTTTCGGGCGGCGCGGGCGGCGTATCGCGAGGTGCGGCGCATTTTTTTGGCGGACGGCGATGTGTTGGCACTGTCCAATGAACGGCTGCTTCGGCTCCTCGGCGAGATCGGAGAGTTGTTCCCCGAATGCGAACGCGTGTCGTTTTATGGCTCGCCGCAGGACGTGCTGCGAAAAACACCGGAGGAACTCGCGGCGCTGCGGGAGCATGGCGCCGGATTTGTCTATCTCGGCGCGGAGTCGGGCAGCGGCCGGGTGTTGGAAAACGTCCGGAAAGGCGCGACGAGAAACGAAATCATAGCCGCGATCAAAAAGATTGAAGCGGCGGGCCTTATCTCGTCCGTGACCTTTATCTCCGGGCTTGGCGGGCGGGAACTTTCCGAAGAGCACGCGATCGAAACAGGCCGGCTTATCAGCGAAGCGGAGCCGTCCTATGCTTCGCTGCTGACTCTGTTGCTCGACCCGGCCGCCCCGATGTACGAGGATGTGCGCGCGGGTCGTTTCTCCTTTCTCCCGCCGCGGGAAATCGCGGCCGAAACCTTGCTGATGCTGGAGCATACGGAGATAGAAAAAGACTGCGTATTCCGCTCGAATCATGCTTCCAATTATATCTCCCTCAAGGGGACGCTCCCCCGGGACAAGGCGCGCATGATGGACGAACTGCGCGCCGCGCTGAAAGCCGGCGGGTTCAAGGACGAGCGGTTTCGGCTGTTGTGATCAGTCGATGGCGACCATGACCGAAGTGGCTTTGATGACGGCGTAGGCATCTTTGCCGACTTCGAGCCCGAGTTCGTCGATGGCGTTCATCGAGATGGTTGCGGAAACCCGGTTGCCGCCGCCGATATCGAGTACGACGATGCCGTTGACGGCGCCCCTGTCGATCTTGATTATTTTGCCTTTGAGTTGATTTCTTGCGCTGATTTTCATAGAAATACCTCCGTTCGCTAAAACCCGATATAGTTGATGAACAATTGTATTATACTACTTTTGCCGTAACTTTTTGCACAATAGATGCAATAGATGCCGCGGCGATTTTCGGCGGGGTTCTTGTGCATTTTGGGGGAAACGTAATATACTATGCATTGGTTGAATCGCGGGGCGCGGCTCCGGGGATTGCCGCCGGCAGTGGGAGTGATAA
>JAITNA010000193.1 GCA_031290715.1 Eubacteriales Family XIII. Incertae Sedis bacterium
TGTTTGCGCACACCTTTTTTCTCACTGATACATACAGCCTTAACCCTTGCCATATCCGCACTTCCTTTCGCACATATATATTATATATTATAATGAAGCGTTTCAAGCCTTTTTGGTAATTTTTTGCCCTGATTGTGAAATCGCGTATCTATCCCACAAAGGCCATACCGTGTTCAACCGCGCTCCCGAAAATAATCCCCGGACTTCCCGCCCGTCTTGGAAAGCAGGCAAATCTCCCCGATCTCGATATCCCGCTGCACCGCTTTGCACATATCATAGATCGTGAGCGCGGCCACCGACGCCGCCGTCAAAGCCTCCATCTCCACGCCCGTTTCCCCCTTGCAGCGCACCGTCGCTTCAATCGCAATCACGTGAGCTTCGGCATCCGGGAAAAACTCGATATCCGCGCCCGTAATCTGGATCGGATGGCACATCGGAATCAACTCCGCGTTTTTCTTCGCGCCCATGATTCCGGCCACCTGCGCCACGCCGAGGACATCGCCCTTTTTCAAGCCCCCCTCCATAATGAGGGCAAAGGTTTCCGCGCTGACCTTGACCGCCGCGCCCGCTGTCGCCGTTCTGAGCGTCTGGTTTTTTTCGGACACATCCACCATCCGCGCCCGTCCCGCCCCGTTGAAATGCGTGAGCTCACCCATCCGGTTCATCCTCCGATCGCATTCATGCCCCGCCGGCTTTCGCTGCCGTCGCGGCTGAGTTCGTGCTTCAGCGGCTTGTTCAGAATCCCGTTTCGGATCGCCGCGATGAGCACTTCCCCATGCAGACCCCGCAGCGGGATTTCCTCCGCGGAATGCAAACAGGGCTTCAGCATGCCGTCCGAGGTGACGCGCACCTTGTTGCACGCCGGGCAAAAGTGATTGCTGATCGGGCTGATCAAACCAACCGAACCCTTGCTTCCGTCCTTTCGATAGAGCTTGGATACGCCGTCCGTCCCCGAATATCTCAACGCCGGCTCCTCATCGAGTACCTTTTCGATACTCACAAAGCGTTCCTTATTCCAATCCGAACATTCCCCGATCGGCATGACCTCGATGAAGCGCACGCGAAAATCCGCGTCCTCCGTCATTTTGATGAGCGGGCGTATATTCTCCTCATTGATGCCGCCCATCAGCACCGCGTTGAGTTTGATCGGCGTCAGACCCACGTCGACAGCCGCCCGAATCCCCCGCATGACGTCCTCGATCTCGCCGCCCCGTGTGATTTCCCGATAACGTTCAGGATCCATCGTGTCGACGCTGATGTTGACGCGCGTCAGCCCCGCATCCTTGAGCTTGCGCGCAAACCGCGGCAGAAGCGTTGCGTTCGTCGTCATCGCCACCTCGCGGATTCCCGGCGTATGCGCGACCCTGCGGACAATATCCAGAATGCCGCCGCGAATCAACGGTTCCCCGCCCGTCAGCCGAATCTTGACAATGCCAAGCGCCGCCGCCGCCGCCGCGATCTCCTCAATCTCCTCCACTGAAAGAATATCCCCGTGCCGAAGCTTTTTCACGCCCTCCTCCGGCATGCAATAGATACACCTCAAGTTGCAAAGATCCGTCACCGAAATGCGCAAATAGTCAATTATCCTGCCGTAATGATCAATCATCCCTCTCTTTTCCAATCATTATAATCGATACGCTTTCACAAGCGAGCCTTTTGGCAGGGGCGGGCTCCCTGCGGGGATTTCCGCGAGAAGATCGCATTGCAGCAGGGAACTGATATCCCCGCCGCCCTGTCCGTCCTCAAAGGCAAACCACGCCTTGCCGCCCTCAATCTCAAGACGCCCGCGAATGACGCGCAGCCGCGGACTCTCCTTTTTCAACGCTTTTTTCAGATATACCTCGCAGATTTCAGGAAGCACATCCCGCCGCCCGCAAAGTTTCCGAAGATACGGCAAGCCAATGCGCAGAAGGCCCAACACAGCCGCGCCCGGATTGCCGGAAAGCGCCAACACCAACTTTCCCTCGAGCCGATACGCGAGAATCGAACCGCCCGGCTTCATGCGCATCTTCCAAAAGAGGATGTCGCCACGCGCCTGTTCGGCCGCGCGCACCGCGCAGTCATAGTCCCCGACGGACGCGCCCCCCGTCGTAATGACCATATCCGCCATCCGAAGCTCTGCCCGAACGCGCGCGGAAATACTGCTTTCATTATCGGCCACAATGCCGCCGTCGCGAAAATCCGCACCCATTCCCAAGAGAAATCCCTGCAGCATGAACATGCTGCTGTTGTAGATCATGCCGGGCGGGAGCGCGCTGCCGAGTGCCGCGAGTTCCGTCCCCGTATTGACGACGGATACAAGCGGCCGCCGCCAAACCTTGATTGAGCGAAGCCCCTGCGCCGCGAGCAGACCCATGAGCGCCGGCGCCACGACCATGCCCTTTTCCGCGAGCAGCGCGCCCTTTTCGACGTCCTCGCCGGCGCGCACGATATTCGTCCCGGGGCGCACGGGCATTGGGATCCTGACCTCGTCGCCCGAGTATTCCGTATCCTCGAATTTGACGACGGCGTCGGCCCCCGCCGGGATCGGCGCGCCCGTCAGAATCTTTGCCGCGAAGCCTTTCGGAACATCGAAGCCCGGCATATGGCCGGCGGGAATCTCCTGATTGATCCGAAGAACAACCGGAGCATCCGCCGACGCGGACTTCGTGTCGTCCCCGCGAAATGCATAGCCGTCAAAAGGGCTTCTGTCAAAAGGCGGGAAAGGGATGGCCGCGGCAATATCCGCCGCCGCGACACGACCGAGGATATCCCCGATCGGCAATGTTTCCGTTCCTATTTCCGCAGGAAGATTCAGCAAGAGGGCCTGCGCCTCCGAAACCTCGATATCCTTGAGCATATTGTCGCCGCAAATCCTTTCATTTCGGGATCGCCAAAAAAGTCAGGCGCTATCCCACAGAAAAACAGCATACAATATTTGCGGAATGTTTGCAAACCAATCCGAATTTCGGACGCACAAGGGGACGGTTCATCCGGACGCACAAGGGGACGGTTCATCCGCGCACAAGGGGACGGTTCATCCGTGTTGCTGTCCACATTTTTTTGGGACAAAAATCCAACATTTCTCTGCTTCGAGCCGAATTGACTCGAAGTTTTCCTATTGATTTTGTGCCGTAAACACCTCGCCGGAAATTGGCGTAATCCCAAATTCTTTGTGAATGGGGGCGGCCAATTTGCGCAGATAGTCAATCCGCTCACCTTGCGTCATGCGTTTCGTCTGCTCGTACAAATCAATACGGATAGCGTTCAACTCCTCTTCTATGGAATTATTCTTCGTCATTGTACTCATCTTCCAAAACCTCCTTCGCGGTGCAAATCACGACCGTTTCATATCCATTTTCGCTGTTTATCCTGCCGGCAAACAATTTGGTTTTTGCGCGGTTGATATGCTGAAAATTGTACGACAGCACATAGTCAAGACCGTGTACCGATGCAATGGCAATGTGCAGGCTGTCAAAACGGAAGCGTTCAGGAATGATTCCATGGGCGGTATATATATCCGCCAAGCGGTCGGAGTCCTCGTCAATTCCGAAAACTTTGATCCCGTATTCCTGTATCAGCGCAAGCATATTACTGCGCTTTGGTTCTGACGCTTTGCGTAATTCAATCTCGACATATTCAGAGGTAAACGCTTCATGCTTGCCATTTCTGATATCCTCAAACAACCGAACAGTATCGGCATGGCCGTCCCGCTCGGCGTCGAAAAAATAATTGAACATCGTGGTTTCTAAATACAAGCGCATAGCGTTCACACTCCTGTAAACAGAATACGCCATTTTCTGAAAACAATCAACTGCAGCACAATAACGACGGGCGCACAGCGAAAATAATTGTCATTACATATGTCTTGACAATGTAAGCTAATAGCTGTACATTGCACATTGATTGGAGGTGAAAATCATGGC
>JAITNA010000028.1 GCA_031290715.1 Eubacteriales Family XIII. Incertae Sedis bacterium
AAAAAGCGGGCTTCACCTTGGTGGAGCTGATCGTTGCGTTGGCGATATCGGCCGTCGTGATCGGGGCGGCCGCGGCATTTCTGATTTACGGCAGCAATTTTCTGGCGTCGGCACAGATCAAAGCGGAGGACAAATCTTTGGCGGAGGAGTCCGCGGACTTCGTGAAAAACCGCCTGCTGTACTCCGGTTCCATTACGGTCGTCCGCTCGACGAGGCCGCCTGTGGGGACAAGCGGCGGGGAAATCCTGTTCATCGGCAATGCCGACGGCTCGGAGATTGCCAATAACGGGCAGCTGTATTACATGCGCGCGGACGACAACAGCGCCGTCAATGCTTTCGGGACGGGGAAATACCGGAACAATTCTTTGGCCATGAGCTATCGGGCGATCGTCACGACGGACCCCGCGACGGGAAAAACGGACAAGGTCTTTGAGATTACAATATCGACCATCCGAAAGGGCAAGGCTGTTTACCATTACACCAAAACCTTTACCCTGTACGAAGCCGCGCCCACAGCGGAGCCAAGCGAGAATATGTCGATCACCTCGTGGTCGAGCGACGAAGATTTTGACGTTTCGATGGCGACGTATTACATTATGCTCAATCCTACCGCGACGGGATATGTGACCGCCGGCCTATTGGCGCACTTTGACGCGATTGATAACGACTGGGACGGAGCGAACGGACAGGCTTTGCACAACCCGAAGCTCACGACGAAATGGAAGGATATCTCGGGCAACGGCAACGACATGGACCTGATTTTTACAAACAATTCTGCGCCGGTCCGCGACCAATCGATATACTTCGACGGGGCGGGGGATTACGGCCGCATCCCGCAGCTTGACCTTCGCCACGGCCCCTATACGGAGGGCATGGACTACGGGGTGACGGTGGAAGTGTGCTTCCGGCAAGCCAATACCAAAATCGCGGGCATGCTTTTTGAATACAGCACGGACTGGAACAGCCAGCCCAGCGGTTTCGGCGTCTATCTCAACTCGATTTCGAGCGGGTATTCAGACAGCAATACGGTGCATACGAACATGGGACGCCCCAATACGACAAGGCCCATCAATTACAAATGGAGCAATCAGAGCGCGGTCTTTACGACGCATACCAACTACTATCAGATGGTGAACGGGAAGCCCTGCCGGGTCGTGTGGATCGACGGCGCCATGACGGGTCTGATTGCCACCGGCAGCGGTACTGCCGTACAGTCCTATCCGTTCAACTACAACGGCGCCACCAAAGACTTTGACCCGCAGCCGTTTTTCGCGGCGTCCCGCAACGGCGGCTACAACTACCAAGGCGAGATTTCCTCGATCCGGATATACAGCCGGATGCTGACCGACGCGGAAGTACTCCAAAACTCCATCGAAGACCGCGCGAGGTTCGGATTTTGACCGGGCCTTTCAAAAAAGCGGGCAGGTCAAGAGGCTTCACGCTCATAGAACTGATGGTCGTTCTCGCGATTATCGGAATTCTTGCGGCGATTGCCATACCGAATTTCTCGGGATATATCCGAAAAGTGCAAGTGAACGAGCTCGTAAATGAGGCGATAATAAACGAAGATACCTGTATGGAGATTGCGGGGATGCAGTATTCTTTTGCCGGAAACCCCTACATCGGAAATCCCGGGGAAAGCGTCGGGCGCCGCTGGTCGAGCGGAGGATGGACCGTTCCGAAGGCGACGGTCACGCCGGCGACGCCCTACCTCCTCGATGAAAAGATATACGGAAAGCAGTATTTCTATTTGGATTCCTCCGCGTTTGCCATCGGCGGCCGGCAGCTTCTGCGCGGCTCTTTGGCAAATTCATATTCCGCGGCGGCGACCAGGGACAGCGAGGGAATCAAGGAATATCGAAGAAGAACCAACATGGACTTCGCGCCGGCCGCGTTTTTGCAAACCTACGGGGTTTATGGGGATTGCACGACCTGGCTGTGGTTCACAAAACCCTCCGACGCCGATTTGAACAAAATGAACGCCGCAAACGCCTATTATTTCCGCTACGACTTGGTGTTCAGCGAATATTGGTTCACAAAAAACGGGAAGAACTACGGGGTTTTCCACAACTTCAAGTTCAATAATACGACCGATACCGCGGGCCATGCCGATGACAGGACGAACGCGGCGGTCACGCCCGGATGGTTCGTCTACGAATACAGAAGCGACGGCAAGTGGTATTATTATGGAGAAAAGAGGTCATGATTACTGTGCTTTATATCATTATTTACGTACTCATCTTTGCGATCGGGGCGGTACTCGGCAGTTTTCTCAACGTGCTGATCTACCGCTTGCCGCGCGGGCTCGACTTCGTGCGCGGGTTTTCCTTTTGCCCGAACTGCGAACATCGACTGTTCCCAAAGGACCTTGTGCCGATTTTCAGCTACCTTGCGCTCGGGCGCAAATGCCGCTACTGCCGAAAGCCCATTTCCGCGCGCTACATGATTGTGGAGCTCATCGCGGGCCTGCTCGCCTTGCTCGCATGGTGCGCGTTCGTGCCGCCGACCGCCTTTGTTCCCCTCTCCTTTGACGGCGGCGCTTGGGCCGCGGCGGGATTTTTGGCGGCCCTCCTCTATTTTGCCGTCCTCGCGGTCCTGCTGACCATCTCCTACATCGACCACGATACGATGGAAATCCCGGACTCGCTCAGTATCGCGATCGCCGTCTGCGGCATCCTCGCGATTTGGATCGGCCCGGAGGTCCCGCTGCTGACGCGCGTGATCGGCATATTCGCGGTCAGCGTGCCGCTCTTTGTTATCGCCCTCTTCATCGAGGGGGCTTTCGGCTTTGGAGATGTCAAACTCATGGCGGCCGCCGGGTTCTTCCTCGGTTGGCAGCACGCCCTTGTCGCCCTCTTTATCGGTATCATCATCGGCGGCGTCTACGGCGTCTATGTCCTCGCGGCGCGCAAAAAAGAACGCAAAGAGCACTTCGCCTTCGGCCCCGCGCTCTGCATAGGAATCGGAATCGCAATGTTCGCAGGAACATCCATCGCGGATTGGTATTTGCATTTTTTGTAGGAGTCAATATAATAATCCCATGAGCCGCGATCGGAAACTTTCAGCACTGCAGCCGCAAACACCCGCATCCGCAAAGGCTGTCGCCTCAATCCTCGCGGCGGGATGCTTGTGGGGTACGGTTGGCGTGTTCGTGCGCTATCTGAACGGTCTTGGCTACAGCCCGCTGACCATCGTCTTTGTGCGTATGTCGATTGCCTTTGTGATCTTGACGGTCGTCCTGCTCGCTGCGGGGCGGCGCGATTTGTTTCGCATCAAGTTGAAAGATTTGTGGTGCTTTGTCGGCACGGGCGTATCGAGCGCAATCATGCTAAACCTCTTTTTCAGCATGTCGACCGTGATGAACCCTTTATCGCTGGCGGCTATTCTGTTGGCGACCGCACCGATTTTCGTCGTCCTCATCTCCGCAATCATTTTTAGGGAACGTATCACTGCTGTCAAGCTGCAGGCCCTTATTATCGCGTTTGCCGGCGCCATCCTGACCGGCGGCATCCTCGGCAGCGCGGCAGCGTTTTCAGGCAAGGGCTTTGCGGTCGGCTTGCTCGCGGGATTCGGTTACGCCCTCTACAGCATTTTTACCCGGTTTGCGCTCAACCGGGGCTATGACGCGCTCACGGTCAATCTCTACAGCTTTTTCATCGGCAGCGTCGTGTGCGCGCCGTTCACAAGCTTCAGCACAGTCTTTGGTTCCATCGCCGCCGCGCCCTTGCTGACAGCGGTCGTACTCCTGCTGCATACACTGTTCACATCGCTGCTTCCCTATGTACTCTACACTTATGGTATGCAGTATACGGACACAGGCAAAGCATCTATCCTCGTTTCTGTCGAACCGGTCGCCGCGACGGTGTTCGGGGTCGTACTCTACGGCGAGGTGCCGTCCGCCGCCGCATTCGCCGGCATCGCGCTCGTCCTGTTCGCCATCGCGCTGCTGAACCTGCCAAACGGCATGCGAACCTTCCTGCCAAAAAAATGAACGCAGGCCGGGGAATGAATTTTATCCGCGAAATAGCGATATTTGGCTGCGGCAGTAATATATACCGCGGAACGCGTATTTGCAAAGGATACAGGAAGCAGGGGGGCGGTCCCCCTGCGTTCCTAAACGACACGAAGATGTGACAGCCCGTATTTTTCCATCACATCGTTTGCCCTCTTGTTTGTGAGCGCGGTGCGCTGTTCCGGCGTCATGCCTTTTGTTTCATCGCGAATCATCAGCCGTATCGCGTGGACTTCACGCAAAGCGGATGGTTCTTTCGCGATGTCAGGGTCGTTCATGTATTTTGCAAGCTTACTCATCCTCAATGCTTTGGCTCATTAGCTTGTTCCAATTCCTCAACGACATAAGCTGATGTATATGGCTCGTACTTACCCTGCCTGACTTCCTCAAACAATTTCAGCGTATCGGCTTTTTTATCAGGCGCATCATCGGCAAACACGAAATTAAATACGCTTGTTTCAAGATATACTTTTGGTGTCCTCACGACGCACCACCTTTCAAGTTTCGTTTCATAGAATCATTATGCGCCAAGTACCGTGAAAATTCAATATGGAATCGTAAATATAAGGTTTCTTGTGCTTCCTTGTGTAGCTGCTCAGACCCCTGCTAAAATACTGTCAGTCGTAGAGTGCCACGCGCTAAAGCGCTGCACTCCTGACAGACGTGGTACGACGGAGCTGAAGCTCCTGTACCACTGTCAGCCGTAGCTT
>JAITNA010000031.1 GCA_031290715.1 Eubacteriales Family XIII. Incertae Sedis bacterium
GTAATATCTCTGATAATGTCCATATGTTATTTCCTCCGCTGCTCCCGAAACGTTCTTGGCTCTCCCCGCCCTGTGCGATGACCAGAGGACCGTTCGCAATAACGATAAACATTTTACCATCATTCACCCCCCGGTGTCAAATTTTTTAAGAAGCACGACGGTGTCTGACGGTGTCAAGTTGTTTCGTAACGCTTCCTAACTTCATGATTTCAAGTCCATAATGCGGTCGCGCAGTACGGCGGCCCGCTCGAATTCCAGATGGGCCGCGGCCTCTTTCATCTCGGCTTCAAGGCGCTTGATGTAATCCTTGCGCTCCTTCAAGGTCATCTCATTCTTCGCACGCGCTTCGTACCACGTGTCCTCCGCTTCGGCGACCTTCGTGGCTTCAATGACCTCGCGCACGGCTTTCTCGATGGTTCTCGGCGTGATACCGTGTTCCTCGTTGTAGGCGGTCTGGATGGCGCGGCGGCGCTCCGTTTCGCCGATGGCGCGGCGCATGGACTCGCTGATCACATCCGCGTACATGATCACGCGCCCGTTCACATTGCGCGCCGCGCGGCCGATCGTTTGGATGAGCGAGGTTTCGTTCCGAAGAAATCCCTGCTTGTCCGCGTCCAAGATCACGACGCGGCTCACCTCGGGGAGATCGATCCCCTCGCGCAGCAGGTTGATACCCACGAGTACGTCGAAATCGCCGACGCGCAGGTCGTGAAGAATCTGCATGCGCTCAAACGTCTGAACATCCGAGTGCATATAGCGCACGCGAACCCCGGCGGCGGCCAGATAGTCCGTAAGGCTTTCGGCCATCTTTTTCGTCAGCGTCGTGACCAACACGCGCTCCCCGGCCTGGGCCGCCTTGCCGATTTCCCCGATCAAATCGTCGATCTGCCCCGTCGTCGGGCGCACCTCGATCTCCGGGTCGACCAACCCCGTCGGCCGGATGACCTGTTCCGCGCTGACACCGCCGCTGCGCTCCCGCTCAAACTCCGCGGGCGTCGCGCTGACGAACACCGCCTGCCCCACCAAATCCAAGAATTCCTCAAACTGCAGCGGCCTGTTGTCGAGCGCCGACGGCAGCCGAAACCCGTAGTCGACCAAAGCCTGCTTGCGCGAGCGGTCGCCCGCAAACATCGCGCGCAGCTGCGGCATCATGACATGGCTTTCGTCGATAATGATCAAAAAATCTTTCGGGAAATAATCGATCAAGGTATAGGGACGGCTCCCCGGCGGCAGCCCGCTGATGTGCCGCGAATAGTTCTCGATCCCCTTGCAGGTCCCGATCTCGCGCAGCATTTCAAGGTCGTAGCGCGTCCGCTGCTCTATGCGCTGCGCTTCAAGCAGCTTGCCTTGCCCCTTGAACCAACGCAGCCTTTCTTCAAGCTCCTCTTCGATCGTTTCGACCGCGTGCGCCGTCTTTTCAGCGGACGCGACGTAGTGCGACGCGGGGAAAATCGCCGCATGCTTGCGGAGCCCCGTCACCTCTCCCGTGACGTAATTGATTTCTTTGATGGCTTCGATCTCATCGCCGAACAGCTCCACCCGCACGGGCGCGTCCCCGCCGGCCGGGAAGATGTCGACGACATCCCCGCGCACGCGGAAGTCCCCGCGGTCAAAGCCCATATCGTTGCGTTTGTACTGAATGTCCACGAGCTTGGTCAGAATCTCGCGGCGGCTTTTCTGTTGGCCGGGACGGAGCGACAGGGTTTGCTCTTTGTAATCGATCGGTTCGCCGAGCCCGTAGATACAGCTGACGCTCGCCACAATAATGGTATCGTGCCGTTCACTGATCGCCGCCGTCGCGGAATGGCGGAGCTTGTCGATTTCGTCGTTGATGTCGCTGTCCTTGTCGATGTAGGTATCCGTCGACGGCACATAGGCTTCCGGCTGATAATAGTCATAGTAGGAAACGAAATATTCAACCGCGTTCTCCGGGAAAAACTCCTTGAATTCCCCGCAAAGCTGCGCGGCCAATGTTTTGTTGTGCGAAATCACAAGGGTCGGCCGCTGCACGCGCTCGATGACATTGGCCATCGTAAACGTCTTGCCCGAGCCGGTAGCGCCGAGCAGCGTCTGAAACTTCTTGCCGCCGAGCAGCCCGGCCGTCAAGTCGTCAACCGCCCGGGGCTGATCGCCCGTCATCCGGTAGTCTGATACAATGCGAAATTCACCCATGATTCAGGAATCTACCAATCCAAATCCTCGAGCCAAGCTTCCCCGTCGGCGTCGCTCGGCATGCGCCAATCGGCCCTGGGCGAGAGCGTCACGGAGCCTATTTTCGGCCCGTCGGGCAGCGCGCTGCGCTTGAATTGATTGCGGAAGAATCTGCTGTAAAATGTTTTCATACAGGTCTTGATTTCGTCCGACGAATATTTGCCCGCGAACGCGCGCACCGCCAATCTCGCGATGAGGGACGGATTCCGGCCCCAGCGCAGCATGTGGTAGAGGAAGAAGTCGTGCAGCTCGTAAGGCCCGAGGATGTCCTCGGTCTTTTGTATAATCTCGTCGTTTTCGGGCGGCAAAAGCTCCGGGCTGACCGGCGTATCGAGGACGTTTTTCAGCACATCCGCCAACGCCGGCTCCGTCTGCGCGATGTGGCGGATGATGTGGCGCACGAGCGTCTTGGGTACGCCCGCGTTGACGCCGTACATGCTCATATGGTCGCCGTTGTACGTCGCCCAGCCAAGCGCGAGTTCGGAGAGGTCGCCGGTCCCCACGACAATGCCGTCATGCTCGTTGGCAAGATCCATGAGGATCATCGTCCGCATCCGCGCCTGCGCGTTTTCATAGACATTATTAAAAGCCCGGTCCGGATGCCCGATATCCCGAAGGTGCAATCTCACGGATACATCGATGTCGATTTCCCGGCATTCGATGCCCAGCGAGGCGCAGAGTTTTCGCGCGTTGGATTTTGTAATGGCGGTCGTTCCCGGCCCCGGCATGGTGACGGCGAGGATATCTTCGCCGGGCCTGCCGAGCAGGTGCATGGCCCGCGCCGTGATCAGCAGCGCAAGCGTACTGTCAAGGCCTCCTGAAATGCCGATGACAGCCTTCGCCGCCTTCGTATGCTCCAATCTTTTGGCCAAGCCCGAGGACTGCATGCGAATGATTTGTTCGCAGCGCGTTTCCCGTTCGGCGAGCTCTCCGGGCACAAAGGGATTCGGCGCGATATAGCGATACGGCAGCCGGCAATTCTGCGGCTGTGAAAACCACACGGCGGTATAGCCCTCCGCCGGGGAGATGGACTCGCGCCCGCCAAAGGTGGTGAGGAAGCGGCGGTCGCGCACAAGGCCCTTGATGTCGATATCCGCAATCGCGAAATCGGATTCAAAGGGTTTCCTTTCCGATAACAGCACGGCGTTCTCGCAGATCAGGCTGTGCGCGGAAAAGACCATGTCGCCCGTGCTTTCTCCATATCCGGCGTTGGCGTAGACATAGGCGCAGACCGCGCGGCCCGATTGGCTGCGGCAGAGCAGCCTGCGATAATCGTCCTTGCTGACGGTTTCATCGCCCGCCGACAGGTTGACGATCAGAGAAGCCCCCGCCTTTGCGTGCCGCGTGCTCGGCGGCTCGGCGGTCCAAAGATCCTCGCAGATTTCCGCCGCAACCGTGAGCGCGGGAAACTGCCAGCACCGGAAAAGCAAATCCGTGCCGAAAGGGACGGCTTTCCCGTCGAATTCATAGACGCCCGTACCCTTCCGCGCCGGTGAAAAATGGCGCAGTTCGTAAAACTCGCCGTAGTTGGGCAGATTGCTCTTGGGCACGATCCCGAGAAGCTCCCCCGCGCAAATCGCGGCGGCGGCATTGTAGAGCTTCCCTTCGTGCGCAAGGGGCAGCCCGACAAAAATCAGCGCGTCGCCGTCCTTCGTGCTGCGAACAAGCGCCGTCAGCACGACAAGGGCCTCTTCCAACAAGCGGTCTTGCAGGAACAAATCCCCGCAGGTATACCCTGTAATTGACAGCTCCGGCGTACAGACAATCTTGGCGCCGCGGCGTATTGCTTCGTCGATCGAATTTTTGATCGAGGACGCGTTGAAGCGGCAATTGCCCGGACGGAGCGGCGGCGAAACGGCGGCGGCAGTCACAAAGCCATCATAGATATACCCACCGTACATATGCGGATTATTATTTGTCAATTTTCATTTTCTCCTTCATTTTGGAAAACGATTCTTCGCTGATGACGTGTTCGATACGGCAGGCGTCCTCCAAGGCGACCGCTCGGTCAACCCCGAGAACCGTATTCAAATATCCGGCGATCACCTTGTGGCGGTCGTAAACCGAGGAGGCGTGCCGCAGGCCGGACGGGGTCAACTCGAGAAAGCCGTCGCTGTCCGTCGTAACAAGGCCGTCCTTTTTCAGGATGCCGATGGCGCGGCTGACGCTCGGCTTGGAAAATCCGAGCTCGCCCGCGACGTCGATAGAGCGCACACGGCCGATCCTCTCTTTGAGGATAAGGATGGTTTCTAAATAGTTTTCTCCCGATTCATATAGCGTCATAGATTGATTATAACATGATTATAACTTGAATAAATTATTTTGAAAAAAGTATTGACAAAGAATCAATTAGAGAGTATATTTCATACATATCATATATATTTAATTGGTTTTATGGTTGCGGGAATGCTCCAAAAAAGCCCATTAACAAGGAAACAGGAGGAATCACACAATGGCAAAGATTGCAAAAAATCTCACAGACCTCATCGGGGGAACGCCGCTTTTGGAGCTCGGCGCTTACAACAAGGAGAACGCTCCGAACGCGGCCATCATCGCAAAGCTTGAGTATTTCAATCCGGCGGGCAGCGTGAAAGACCGCATTGCGAAATCGATGATCGAGGATGCCGAAGCTTCGGGCAAACTCACGAAGGATTCGGTCATCATTGAGCCGACGAGCGGAAATACCGGCATCGGGCTGGCGGCTGTCGCTACCGCCCGCGGTTATCGCATTATTCTCACCATGCCGGAAACGATGAGCATTGAGCGGCGCAAGCTTCTCAAGGGATACGGCGCGGAACTCGTCCTGACCGAGGGCGCCAAGGGCATGAAGGGCGCGATCGCGAAAGCCGAGGAATTGGCCGCGGAGATTCCGAACGCCTTCATCCCGGGGCAGTTTGTCAATCCGGCCAATCCGCAGGTTCACTTCGATACGACAGGGCCGGAAATCTGGAACGACACAGACGGCAAGGTCGACATTCTTATCTCCGGCGTCGGCACGGGCGGCACGCTCACGGGCGCGGGCAAATACCTCAAATCGCAAAATCCGAGCGTCAAAGTCGTCGCGGTCGAGCCGACGGATTCGCCCGTTCTCTCCGAGGGCCGCAGCGGCCCCCACAAGATTCAGGGCATCGGTGCGGGCTTCGTGCCGGACACGCTTGATACGAGCGTCTACGATGAGATCGTTACCGTCGCGAACGATGACGCTTTCGCAACCGGAAAAGCCGTCGCGAAATCGGAAGGGCTTTTGATCGGCATTTCATCCGGCGCGGCGCTGTGGGCGGCGACACAGATCGCAAACCGCCCCGAGAACGCGGGCAAGACGATTGTCGTTATCCTGCCGGATACGGGCGAACGCTATCTCTCGACGCCGCTGTTCGAGGACTAATACAAGCAAATCCACAGTTCATCCTCTCTCACTATATTTTTACCGGGGCGCCCTGTCATGGGGCGCTCCACTCTTTTATTTTTGGGACATTTGGGCTTGGGCGGGATATAATGTAGCTGTTATGTATGAGGACAATGATTACGACCCGATCGGGGGACATACGAAAGAGGAGGCCGACCGGGCTTACCGCGACCTTTTCAGG
>JAITNA010000057.1 GCA_031290715.1 Eubacteriales Family XIII. Incertae Sedis bacterium
GGCACGGGTCGTTGCGGCCGACCTTTGCTCCGGTCCTTCTGACCGGTTCGTGCCGTCCGTCGCGCGATTCCTGCGGCGCCGCCTTCGGCATACCGCCGTCCGCCTGCGCGGCCCCCCGACCATCAAAACCCGAGCGCGACCCCAAGCCGGAGCCGGAGCCCGACCCCAAAACCGGCGACCCCGGCACCGCCGCCGCGAACCCGCCGCTATCCTCTTCTTTTTTCGTTTGTACCGGGCGGGCGGATTGCTTGCGTTCGCTCTTTGTTTCCAAGGTCACGCCAAAGCAGTAGCGAACCGTATCCTCCTTGATCGACTCCGTCATGAGCTCAAACATATCGAAGCCCTCCGCGGAGTAGGCCGCGGCCGGATCCTGCTGGCCGATACCGCGCAGCCCGATGCCGGTCTTGAGCTGATCCATCGCGTCGATGTGATCCATCCATTTGTTGTCGATGACCATGAGCAGGATTGTCCGCTCCAGCTCGCGCATGCGTTCCGGGCCGATCTCCTCCTCTTTTTCCCCGTAGAGTTCGAGCATGACGGCAAAGGCGCGCTCCTTCAGCGCTTCCTCCGAAAGATTCATGAGCTCGCTTTCAAGCAGCCCAAGCCCCGTATATTTTCTCGAAATGCGGCGCAGCGCTTCGTCGAGATAATCAAAATCCCATTCCTCCGCGTATTTGGAGCCCATCACCGCGGAGTCGACCGCTTCGCCCACAAGATCCTCGCACATCGAGAGGATGTTGTCTTTCATATTATCGCCCTGCAATACCTTCTTGCGTTCGGCGTAGATGACTTCGCGCTGTTTGTTCATTACATTATCGTACTGGAGGACATATTTGCGGACGCCGAAGTTGCGCCCTTCTACCTTTTTCTGCGCGTTCTCGATGGACTTGGACAGCATACCCGCTTCGATGGGCTGATCCTCCTCAACGCCAAGCCGGTTCACGATGGACTGCATGCGCTCGCCGCCGAACAGCCGCAAAAGCTCGTCCTCCATCGAGATGTAGAAACGCGTCGACCCGGGGTCCCCCTGCCGGCCGGCCCGCCCGCGAAGCTGATTGTCGATACGCCTTGACTCATGCCGCTCCGTACCGATGATGTGCAAGCCGCCGAGTTCGACCACCTGCCGCTGCTCATCCGTCCGCTCGGCTTTGAAGCGCTCATAATACTCCGTATATTTCTCCCGCGCGTCCCGAAGCTCGTCCGTATCGAGCGGGACGAAACTCGCGGCAAAGGAAATGGTTTCTTCGTCATAGCCTTCCTTGCGCATTTCCTGCTTCGCTTCAAAGTCCGGATTGCCGCCGAGAATGATGTCCGTTCCGCGGCCGGCCATGTTCGTCGCGATCGTCACCGTGTCTTTCCGGCCCGCTTCCGCAACGATCTGCGCTTCGCGTTCATGATGCTTGGCGTTCAGAATGTTGTGCTTGACCCCGCGTTTTTTCAGCATGTCCGCGATCAGCTCCGACTTCTCGATGGAAATCGTGCCGACAAGCACCGGGCGGCCCGTTTCATGCGTCAAAACGATATCCTCCACAATGGCTTCAAACTTGCCGCGCTCCGTGGAATAGATCGCGTCGTCGGAATCCTCGCGCACGATCGGCCTGTTCGTCGGAATGACCACAACGTTCATATTGTAAATGTCGAGAAATTCTTCCTCTTCCGTCTTGGCCGTGCCCGTCATTCCCGCGAGCTTGTTGTACATCCGGAAGTAGTTTTGGATCGTGATCGTAGCCAAGGTCATGGACTCGTTTCTGACCTTGATCCCCTCCTTCGCCTCGATCGCCTGGTGCAGCCCCTCATTGTAGCGGCGCCCGAACATCAGCCGTCCCGTGAACTCGTCCACGATGATGATTTCGCCGTCTTTCACAACGTAATCCACATCGTTTTTCATAATAAAATTCGCCTTCAGCGCTTGCAGGATATGGTGGTTGATTGCCATATTTTCGGGATCGGAAAAGTTCTCAATGCCAAAGGATTTTTCCGCCTTCTTGATCCCGCGGTCCGTCAAATTGATCTTTCGGTCCTTTTCCTCAAGGACAAAATCGCCCGCTTCCTCGATCTCGTCGTCGATATTCTGCGACGGGAACAGACTGCGGGCCCGCTCTCCTTTCGGCGGCGCCGCCGTCAGTGTCCGCACGAAACGGTCCGCCCGCGAATACATCTCCGTCGACTTCTCGGCCTGCCCGCTGATGATCAGCGGTGTGCGCGCTTCGTCGATGAGGATACTGTCCACCTCGTCAACAATGGCGAAATTCAGCGGCCTTTGCATCTGCTGCGCCTCATACTTCACCATATTATCGCGCAAATAGTCAAAACCGAATTCATTATTCGTCCCGTAGGTGATGTCCGAAAGGTACGCCGCCTTGCGGTCGTCGCCCGTCACATCATGAATGACACAGCCGATCGTCAGCCCCAAAAATGAATAGAGCTTGCCCATCCATTCCATATCCCTTTTGGCCAAATAATCATTCACGGTAACGACGTGGACACCCTTGCCCGAGAGTGCGTTGAGATAAACCGGAAGTGTCGCGACGAGCGTCTTTCCTTCGCCCGTTTTCATCTCCGCGATCCGCCCTTGATGAAGCGCGATCCCGCCGACGATCTGAACGGGGAAATGCTTCATGCCAAGGCTGCGCCATGCCGCTTCCCGGCAAACCGCAAAAGCCTCGGGCAGAATCGCGTCAAGCTCCTCGTCCGTCCCGGCCCGAGCCTTGAACTCCTCCGTTTTCGCGCGCAGCTCCTCGTCGGACAAAGCCTGCATCGCCTCATCGAGCGCGAGCACCTTGTCCGCAATCTTCTCAATCTTCCCCACCTCTTTCTTGTTGAGGTCGGGCAGTATCTTATCAAATATGCTCATGATTACTCACCGCTTTGGCCGCCAATAAATGTGTCATAGATTGCCCGAATGGCAACCTCAAAATCCTTTGTTTCCACACCGACGATGATATTCATCTCGCTGGACCCCTGATCGATCATGCGGATATTGACGCCCGCCTTGCAGAGCGCCCCGAACAACTTCGCCGCAACGCCGCGGTGCGACGCCATCCGGCAGCCCACCGTCGCGATCAGCGACATATCCTCAAAAAGCTCAATGCTGTCGGCGCCGAGTTTTTTCTCAAAATCCTCAATGAGGTCGCCGAGCTTCCCCTCGAGAAACTTGTTGGCAATCACAAGGGACACCGTATCGATCCCCGAAGGGATATGCTCGATCGGCACGCTGTAATCCTCCAAAATAGAGAGGATCCGCTTGATGAATCCGATCTCGTTGCTCATCATATTTTTATAGATCCCGATGACCGTGAAGTCCCGGTTGCCGGCGATCCCCGTGATCACGGAGCCTTCCGCCGGCGTATCGTCCGCGGAAATGAACGTCCCCGAATCCTCCGGCGCGTTCGTGTTGCGGATATTGATCGGAATCCCCGCGAGCCGCGCCGGGTAGATCGCGTTTTCATGCAGGACGGAAGCGCCCATGTAGGACAGCTCCCGAAGCTCCTTGTAGGAAATATGGCTGATCGCTTTCGCCTCCGGGATAATCCTCGGGTCGGCCATGAGAAATCCCGACACATCCGTCCAGTTCTCGTACACCGCCGCCCCCGCGGCCCGCGCCGCCAAAGCCCCCGTGATGTCGCTGCCCCCCCGCGAAAACGTCTTGACGCTCCCGTCCGGAACGCTCCCGTAAAACCCCGGAAGTACCGCGCGTTCGTGCTTTGCCAGCTCTTTCGCAAGCGCCGCGTTCGTGTCCTCGTAGAGGAATTTGCCCTTCCCGCTGAAAAGCACCAGCCCCGCCGTATCCACAAAATCGAATCCGAGGAACGCCGCGATGAGCTTCGCGCTCAAATACTCTCCGCGGCTCGCCAAATAGTCCGCACTCGCCGCGCCCGTTTTCAAAGCCTTTTCAATAATAATAAACTCGTTTGCGATCCCGACCGCGACGCCGAGATCGGATTCCATGCCGAGAAAACGCTCCTTGATCACCTGGAACAATTGCTCATAAGGCGCGTTATGATCGGCGTGAGAAGCCAAAAGGTACAGCAAATCCGTGACCTTATTATCCCCGTCAAAGCGCTTTCCGGGCGCCGAAACGACGATATACCGGCGATTCGGATCGCTTTCGACGATGGACCGGATCTTGCGTATCTGTATGCCGTCAGCCGCGGAGGAACCGCCGAATTTTGCAACCAAAAGACCCATCTTCTACAAATCTCTCGCCATCGCCCGCAATATCTCCGTCTTGTCCGTTTTCTCCCACGGCAGATCCAGATCCGTCCGTCCGAAATGCCCGTAAGCCGCCGTCTGCCGGAAGATGGGCCGCCGCAAATCGAGATCGCGGATAATAGCGCCCGGCCTCAGGTCGAAAGCGCGCGTCAGCAAAACGGAAAGCTTCTCATCCGAAACCGTACCCGTGCCGAAAGACTCCACCAAGACAGACATCGGCTCCGCCACGCCGATCGCGTAGGAAAGCTCGATCTCCACGCGCTCCGCAAGCCCGGCCGCCACAATATTCTTCGCCGCGTAGCGGGCCGCATACGCCGCCGAACGGTCGACCTTCGTCGGGTCTTTCCCCGAGAACGCGCCGCCGCCGTGCTTCGCGTAGCCGCCGTACGTATCAACGATAATCTTTCGTCCCGTCAGCCCCGTATCCCCGTTGGGCCCGCCGATGACAAAGCGCCCCGTCGGATTGACCGTGAACTTCGTATCCGCGTCAAGCAAATGCGCCGGTACGATGGGCTTGATCACGCGTTCAATGACATCCTGCCTGATCTCGGCCTGCGCCGCTTCGGGATCGTGCTGCGTCGAAACAAGCACCCCGGCCACGCGCACGGGAACAAGCCCGTCGTATTCCACCGTGACCTGCGTCTTGCCGTCCGGCCGCAAATAAGCGATCTCGCCGCTCTTCCGCACATCCGTCAACTGCTTCGCCATGCGGTGCGCCAATGTGATCGGCAGCGGCATGAGCTCTTCCGTTTCCTTGCACGCAAAGCCGAACATGATCCCCTGATCGCCCGCCCCCGTCGCTTCGATATCGTCGTTCAAACTTCCTTCTTTATATTCCAGTGCTTCGTCCACGCCCATCGCGATATCCGCGGACTGGTCATGAATCGCCGTAAGCACCGCGCAGGTATCGCCGTCAAATCCATAATCGCTCTTCGTATAGCCGATCTCATTGACCACCGTGCGAATCAAACTGGGAATATCCACATAAGCCCGCGTCGTCACCTCGCCCGCCACCAGCACAAACCCGGTCGTCGTGACCGACTCCACCGCCACGCGGCTTTGCGGATCGCCCGCAATCAACGCGTCCAAAATCGCATCCGACACCTGGTCGCAAAGCTTGTCGGGGTGCCCCTCCGTCACCGACTCCGAAGTAAAAAATCTCGTCATACCAAAAAATCTCCTTTCAAAAGGACAGCGCAGCTCACGCATCCATGCACAATAGAAAATTATATCACGAAACGCAAAAAAAATAAAATCCAGCGCGCCAATACGCCGACATCAGTCCTGCATTTTAGGAAGCGTTACATTCCGATATATGCGAATTTTACCCGAATATCACCATAAACATCTCATTATGATACAATGTTTTCTGTCCGCTAATGTATTTTATCGCAACCGGATATAGGTGTCAATTTGATGTACGATCCGCCGGACAGGCCGCTTTATCCATGGCAGAATGAGTGCCTGAAACAATGGTTTGAAAACGGCCGGCGCGGGATTGTCGACGCCGCTACAGGCTCGGGCAAGACGGCGCTCGCGCTCGCGGCCGCACGCTGCCTTTCCGCGGAATCACCCGCTGCCCCGGTCCGCGTCAAGATCATCACGCCCAAAATTTTCCTCGCGCGTCAATGGCGGCAGGAAATCGAGAATCTGCTCGGCGTGCCGCACACGGACACCGGCGTCTATTACGGCGCCCAAAAAGACGCCCCCGCGCGGCCGTATATGGTCTATGTGCTGAATTCCGCGCGCCGAAGCATCGCCCGCCATATTCTCGCGGATATGTCCGCCGGATATGCCGTGTTTCTCATCTGCGACGAGTGCCATCATTTTGCGTCGGAAGAAAATCGCCACGTCTTTGACTTCCTGCCATTTTCCGATAATAATAACTATTATGCGATGGGCCTTTCCGCCACTCCGGACTGTGAGTACATGCAGGATGTCCTCGTGCCCGCGCTCGGAAAATCCGTATTCCGTTATTCCATAGCCGACGCGGCAAATGACCGGGTTGTATCACAATATGTTGTTTTCAACACGGCCGTCAGCTTTGCCCCGGACGAGCAAATCGAATATGACGAGCTGACGCATCAGATTGCCATACGGCGCACCCTGTTGTTTCGGAAACTGCCGGCGAAGGAGCGCACGGACGACAATGATTTCATGCGCATGATCTCCCGCCTGTCAAAGCGCGGCGATGAAATCGGTGATCTTGCCAGATCGCTTCATCTTTTTTATATCAGGCGCAAAGCCCTTGTCCATCATGCCGGATCCAGGATTTCCGCCGCCGCCGAGATTCTGCGCCTGCTTCCTTTGGATGAGCGCGTTATTGTTTTCAGCGAGCGGATTGTCACCGCAAATGCCCTTTACGCGGCGGCGTGCAAACTCTTTCCGGCCAAAGCCGTCCTCTATCACAGCAAACTTGACCCCTTGGTAAAGAAGCGCGCGCTCGATGG
>JAITNA010000071.1 GCA_031290715.1 Eubacteriales Family XIII. Incertae Sedis bacterium
CCCTCACCTCGCTTCCTTATTGAACCGAGGTCTATTTTACACGATTCCGTCCCGCCTGATCAACATCGGGACAAAATCACGTGCGGTATGATGAGACATTATCATATGTGGATCAGAGATTTTTCCACACATCGGAAAATTTAAATTGACTTTTGGGCGCGGATGTGGTATTTTTATTACATCGGCCAGCTTATTGCCTTGGCGGTTAACCCTTGCCTCTTTGTCCAAGATTTAATTGCCGGAGCAAAAAACGCGTAGAATTCCGAATCGGATTCCGCGCGTTTTTTCATGTTTATAATAAGGAGAACAGCATTGGATTCAAAAACACAAGATTCTTCAAAAACGCGCAACCCGAAATGGATGATCGCCGTCGCGGCGTTCGCTGCATTTATTGCGACTTTCAACGAAACCTTCCTCAATATCGGCTTCACGCCCATCATGATTGATTTCGGGATCGGGGAGTCCACGGTCCAGTGGCTCGCGGGCGCCTACATGCTCGGCGCCGGGGTCATGGTTCCTGTTTCCGCTTTCCTCTACCGCAGCATTCCGACGCGCCCCCTGTTCCTGTCCGTCGTCGGCCTGCTCATCGCCGGCAGCATCATAGGCGGCTTCGCTTTGAATTTCCCCGTCCTGCTTATCGGGCGGATCGTCCAGTCCTTAGGCACGGGCCTGCTGATTCCCATCGGCATGAACATCACCCTTGCGGCGGCGCCGCCGGAAAAATTGGGCGTCTGCATGGGTCTCATGGGAGCCATGACCACACTCGGCCCCTCCCTCAGCATCGTTTTCGCCGGCGCTTTGCTGTCTGCGTTCAGCTGGCATAGCCTTCTGTGGGTTTTCGCCGGGCTGTCAGCCCTGTGCTTTCTCTGCGGGGCCGCCCTGCTCGGCAATATCAGCAAGCTGACCCATCCGAAATTAGACGTGTTTTCAGTCGGCCTGATCGGGATCGCGCTCGTCGGCATCCTCTACGGCGTTTCGGCGGTATTTAACGGCAACATCCTGCTTTCGCTGGCTACGGTGGTCATCGGGGCGGTTTGCCTGGTCCTGTTCGTGACGCGTCAGGGAAAATTGGAACACCCGCTCATCGATCTCCGGGCGCTTTCCGTCAGGCCCTTTGCCATCGGCGTCGTTATGAACATGATCGCGCTCATCATCATGTTCGCGATGAACATCATCATCCCCTTTTTCCTGCAGGGTTCCCTTGGCGTCTCGCCGCTCAGCTCCGCTTTTACCCTGTTTCCGGCCATCATTCTTGCGGCGGTGGTCTCCCCTCTCGCGGGAAAGATTTATGACAGGTACGGCGTGAAAGTGCTTTTGCCCGTCGGTTACGCCGTCACGGTGGCTGCCACCGTCGCCCTTTCGTTTTGTGCCGGCACGGGTTCCCTCATTCTCATGGCTGTGCTTTATATCTTTGTCATTTCGGGCCTGGCCATTATCATCGGGCCGGTGCAGAGTTTCGCCCTGTCGCGCCTCGCCCCGGATCTCTACGCGCACGGCGTGACGATCATAAGCACAGGCTTTCAGATTGCGGGCTGCATCGGCGCATCGTTCTTTTCCGGCATATACGCGGCCGCCATCGGCCTTGCGCCGGTTTTTGGCAGCGCAGGCGGCATACAGGGCTTCTTAATCACCGGCTGCATCCTTGCCGTCTTAGCCGCCGTCGGCCTCGTCCTGGCGTTCCGCATCGGGACATACCAGGATTCCGCGAAAGCGCGGGGGTAAGCGACCCTCGTAGTATGACTCTGCCGAATAAACCAAAAATCCGACCCTGCCGCCAATCAGTACGATTTTTGGAGAGTTCGGATTTCAATGGTTTTATGGTGCCCCGCGCGATGATAAATCCGAACCGAAAGAGCCTTTAATTTCAGCGGTTCCTACGGTCTTACTTCCGTCTTTGTAGTTGAATGTCAGCACGAGTTTGTCATCATAAGCATATACCGAGTTGACGAATGTGTCAATCAGTCGTTGACTTTGCTCGCGATTTGTCGTGTCAATCCCGCGAAATCTGTTGAGCCAGAACATAATTTGCTCACGAGTTAGGAGCGGTTTCTGCATTTCTTCCTGCAAGATTTTGACTTCAATCTCGCTCTTGGACTGCTCCAAATCGTCGAGCCGTTTCTTTGTCGATTCGTTCAGAACACCCGCCTGTACTGCGTTGAGCATATTATCAATGCCGCGCTCAACTTTGTGAAGTTGTTTTTTGAGTAGAGGCAACGTAGTGTTTTCTTGCCCTTGTAGCTCAATTACTGAATCGGCGATTTTGCCGAGAATCACACCGTTATCGAGCATTTTCAAAGCTTCAGCGACAACCAAATCCTCAATCCAGTCTTTCTTGACGGATTTCTTCTTGCAACCGCGTCGTTTCTTTGCGCTTACGCACTTGTAATAGTGATGAACCCGTAACGTGTGACTTGTGCCGCTCTCGCCGACCATATACGCGCCGCAATGTCCGCAAATCAGCTTAGTTGTGAGCAGATAATCGTCATCCGCTTTGTGCCGAGCCGGAGCCTTTTTGTTCTTCGCTAAACGCTCCTGCACCTTGTCAAATAATTCCTGCGGAACAATCGCCGGAATACCGCCCGGCGTGACTATTTCACGGTATCGGTACTCGCCGACATAGCGGCGATTTTTAAGCAGCCGATTTACGACATTCAAGTTGAATTTACCTCTGGACAGCGCCGCAATCCCGCGACCGTTTAGCTCGTCCACGATTTGCTTCATAGATTTGCCGTCCGCATAGAGTTGAAACGCTTCGACCACAATCGGAGCGGTCAGCGAATTTATCTGAAAATATTGGTCATTGTCAATCGTCACGTACTTTGAAAAAGTACGTGTAAAGTTCTTTCTCCGCTGGTTTCCTCGGCTAAAATCGCCGAAACTTCGTTTAGCGCACATCGCAGAATTTCATTCGCGTTATGCACGGAAAAAAGTTATTCCACGGAAGTGGCAAGAGCGGCTGAAACGTCAGCTTTTGCTTGTCAAAACCGTGGATAACTTTTGTTTTGAGACAGACGAGCAAGACGAGCGCGGG
>JAITNA010000088.1 GCA_031290715.1 Eubacteriales Family XIII. Incertae Sedis bacterium
GTGGCGATCTCATCCGCGCGGACAGCTTCCGAGAAGTCGAGCAGATTCACGCCGAACTCGATGGTTTGCAGTGATTCATACGGGATATCGTCTAAGTAATCCATGTATGTGACGCCGCCGACCCGCTCAAGGACGATGTGGCCGCCGAGGAGTTTCACGAGCTTGTCTTGCAGTTCGCGGAATACGGACGGGTAGTCACTCGATGCCCGCGTGATGTAGTCGTTCGGGTCTGTCACGGTGACATCGCGCAGCGCGAATTGTTTTTCCGCCGGCATCTGGCCGTTGTGTGTGTCAATAAGCAGCGTCAAATATTCCTCGACGCTGCCGTTGAACCGGTACGGGCGCTGCACCGAATCATTGAGGAATGCCAGCTCGCCCTCACACAACACCTCTTTTTCATTCTCCCATCCGCGGTCGTCCTTAATAGGCCGCCCCCGGAACAGCCTTACCCCATCGCGGAACACCTCAACGACCGACGATAGCCGCCGCAGAAACAGATACCGCGGGTGGCTCGGGCGAATCGTGAATTTGAAAGAGGCCGCGAGATTATCCTCCTGCACAAGCACAGGCGACTCAAGGGCAAGCCCGTCAGCCCGCAGGTCGTGAATTGTATATCCGTCCATCATCACTGTATACATCTACAAGCTTGCCTCCTGATATGTAATCGTGACCGCTGACCCGGCCGCTCCGGATAGCGTCACGGGATTGCCGCCCGCGGCGAGCAGTATCCCCGGCCTTGTCTGTGTGCCTGTGCCGAGTACATACGTTGTCCCGCCGAAAATCACGCTTACCTGCCCGCCTGTGACCGTCCATGAGGGGGATACCCGCCGCTGCTCATTGGGCAGGATGATAGGTATGGCCGAGCCCGTCATGCTGACCGTGACCGCGGTCATGCCGTCCTTGTACCGCCAAGGGTCGCAAGCCGCCCGAAAATCTATTTGAAGGCTTCGCCCCTTTTCGTGTGACGCTTCCGCGGATGCCCTGCCCGTGAGGTAATGCTCCGGATCATCCGGTAATACGATGTTGATCAGTTGTCCGCTGAACAGGTTTTCGATCTCCGCCCGTTTCATGTCCGGATTATCCCCAACATACAAAAGCGAAAAGGATACGTCCCGTCTATCAAATAGGATTTCGCCTGTAAGCGCGGACGAGAAATCAAGCGATCCGTCCGCACCGTCGACGACGATGTATTTTGTCCGGGGCTTTGCCGGCCCGATTATCGGGGCGTCAGCAACATACATACCCAGATCGTCGTATGTGGATAGCCCGTTTAGGGATAGCTGTTTTCTCATATCGACGCAACTCCCCGCTCTTTCATCTGCCCACTGCGGCCAATTGATCCATCCATCTTCTCATGCAGTTCTCCCACCAATTTGCCGGAGTCCATTCGTACTTCCATCCCTGACATCGCTTCGCGGAAAAGCGTGACGACGCGCGCATCCCAGTCCTGCCCACTCGCGCGCCCTTGCGTCAAAATCGACGCCTGCCCTGTGGCCATATCTTCAAGTGCGGGAATATCAACCGCTCCGACAGTTGGGGTTATACTCATTGCCGCGGATAATTTGTTCGACATAGCGCCGACTTTATCGAGTCCTCCCTGCATGCCTTCCACAAGGCCGTCGTCAAGGAATGATCCTATTTTCGCCATTTCTTTTGACGGCGACTTGATTCCGAAAATAGATTTGATACCGTTGAGTATCGCTTTTCCGAATCCCTTTATTTTGTCGAGTACCCAACTTGTCGCATTGCTAATCCCATCCCAAAGGCCTCTCACGAGATCAAGCCCGATCTCGGCCATGCCGGCGAGCCCTTCCAAAATTCTGCCGGGGATGGACTTCGCGAAATTCACGATGTTTGTCCACAAGGTCGACAGCCAGCTTACAAATCCGTTCCACAGGCGTTTGATCAAATCCGCACCGGCGCCCAGCAGTGCGGGGAGCCCGCTTTCCTTTAGCCCTTTCACAATCGCCGTAATGATTTGCGGGATCGCCTTGATGAGTGCGACTATAATTTGCGGCAGGTGGGTCACGAGCATGATTACAAGCTCAATAAGGCCCATGACCAATTGCGGGATCGCCGTGATCAATCCGTTGACGACTGCCGTAATGATTTGCGGCAGCGCATTGATGAGCGCCATGATGATATCGGGCAGGGCTGTGACAATTCCGAGCACAAGCTGTATTGCGCCGTCGATGAGCGCGGGGATTGCTTGGATAAGCGCGTCAATGAGGGATTGTATTATTTCGGGTATTTTGCCGATGAGCACAGGGAGCGCGGCGACGATGCCTTGCACAAGGCCGAGGACGAGCTGGATGGCCGCATCGATGAGCAGCGGGATGTTGTCGATGATCGCTATGATCATATTCAGGATTCCATCGACGACCACAGGGATCAGCGTCGGCAAGGCCCCCGCGATGGCGGCAATCACTGAAGATATGCCGCCGATGACCGCGCCGATGAGGGCCGGAAGGCTCTGCGCGAAAGATTCGACGAGGGAGATCATTACTTTCGGCCACATTTCCATGACCTTGGGTATGAGTGCCGTCAGTATCCCGGGCAGTGCGGTGACGATGTTTTGAATCACCGGCCCTATGTTTTCAATGACAGCGCCGAGGGCGTCCCCCAGATTTCCCGCGAGTTTGCTCATGTCTGAATTTGCGTCGCCCATGCCGGCGAGCATGTTCGTGAATGCAGCCTTGACCATGCCAATGGAGCCGGATAGCGTTTCCTCCGATTCGCGCGCGAAATTGCCCTCATACTGAGCGGTGCGCTCCATGAACATCTGCATGGCCAGCTCTGTCTTTTGCGCGTTTGTGGCTGTCTGCCACTTGAAGTTGACCCCTTTTTCAAGCGCGTATGCTTTTAGCGTTGTGTCGTTCATCGCAACGCCGAGGTTGTCCATCATCGTAAAATTGCCTTTGGCGGCTCCGGCAATGGATTCCATCGCGGCATCCATATCAAGGCCCATGACAGACGCGACATCGGCCGTCCTCTGTATGGCCGAACTGGACAAATCGAAAGCTTTTCCCGTTTCGATGCCCGCGCCTTGCATGAGGGCGCCCATCTTGTTGGCGGTTTCGAGGTATTTCGACTGCGAAAGGCCCATATTCTTATATGCGTCCTCACCGGCTTTTTGCGCGGCTTCCGCGTATTTGCCAAAGACAGCTTCCGATCCGCCGATGTTCTGCTCAAGCGCGCCAAATTCGCGGATCACCCCCGCGACAAGTTCCTTTGCGCCGTTGATCACTGCGGCAACAGCCATCGCGCCGGCGATCACGCCGGCAACCTTTTTCAGGCCGCCCGCAAAGGCGTTGCCGGTCTTTTCTCCTGCTTGGTCCCCGGCTGCCGACGCGTCTTTGTCGAGCGCTGAAGAAAGATTTGATTTTATCCCTTTTGTTGTTGGGACTATGGACACATATGCAGTTGCTATTTCACTCGCCGCCATCGTCAAACCTCTTCATGTTTTCCTCAAAAGCATCCGGCGTATCGAAAAGAATAGGGCTTTCCGGGTTTTCTTCGTTCGTACGGCCGCCCCCCAAAACGGGTTCCGGCCTATTCAAACCGTTTTTCGCATCGTCGGTGCGCGACCAAAAATATATATGAATCAGGTCAACGATATGCCCCATGAGGCGCGCTTCGATGCTGTGGCTCACGCCCGCAAGGCGCATTGCGCTTCGGCTGTTTTCCCGAAGCCCGCCGGCCAGCGTTGCGAGATAGAGAGGATCGTGCGACTCCCAGTCCATGACGTTTATCCCGTATGTTTCAGCGAAGTCACATATAAGCTCATCCTCGCCCCCGGCGAGCATTACGCCGAGGGCGAGGATTTTTTTGCGTCTTTCGACCTCTTCATGATCTCGGCGATGGCGACTCCGATACGCTCGATATCCGCCATGCCCTCCTCTTCCTCGAATACTTTATACAGCGTTTCTTCATCGTCGGGGGAGAGGATCGCAGAGATGATATCCATCACCTCAAGCATTGATTCTGCATCGTCCGCGGTCTGGAGCTTTCTGATCTTTTTCACAAACCTTATATCGCGCAAGGCTGCCTTATTGATTTTTTTTGAAAGGGCGTTTATAACGCCCTGTTCTTTTTTCGTGAATTCCATGGCTTCCCCTACGCCGATACGGCCGGCGCGGAGATATGTTCATACACGCTTACGCCGTTGCCGTCCCCGGCTGCCGAAACGGTTGTTTCATATCCCACCGCCGTCGTGGCGGTGTATTTGACCTCACCGACTTCGGAAACGCTCGCGCTCGGGACGACGATGCGCTTTTTGCGTCCGTTCGTCATCAGCATATCGCACACAATGACGCGTGTCGGCATATCCACATCCCTGTGCAGGATCGTAAGCGCGCCGTCCGCGTCTGAAACATTGCCCTCCCCATACGCAAATTTGAGCACGTCCGGGTTCAGCGCTTCAATGAGCGTGAACTTGAACGTTTCCTCGGATGACATCAGGACGGTGTCACCGCCCCACGCCTTGATGGATGTCACAGATTTCGCGTTTGTCAGCCCATCCTCGGAGATATATCCGAAGCCGACGAAATCGGCCGTGAGCGCGGTTGTCGCGTCTGCGGGAAGCGTCGTCCCCTCGGGCGCCGCATAGATCGCGCCCGCTATTTTCGGTTTTGCTACAGTTACATTTTGCTTGCTTGCCATTTTACCAATCCTCCTGATATGTGATTTCAAAAACCGATTGCCAGCCGTACCGTTTCGTGTCCTCGTCCGTGCCATTCGCGTCGCCGTTCAGGTTTACCGCCTGAACATCGTCGCTTTCGAGGAT
>JAITNA010000168.1 GCA_031290715.1 Eubacteriales Family XIII. Incertae Sedis bacterium
CGCGGTCGAACCCCGCCGCCCGCGACCCCAAGTCTGTTTTTCGCGCGGCGCACCGCCTGCTTGTGAAGCTCGATATCCTCGGGGGTATCGTCCGATGCCCCGTGTTTTTCGAGCCACGCTTCCTCGCGGCGCACGGCTTCGTTGGCGCGGTCGACCTCGATCTCTTCCGGCCATTCCGCGGCATCCGTAAAGACGAGGATGTCGCCCTTGACGTCGATGAAGCCGCCGGAAACCGCGACCAATTTGTAATCCTTGCCGCCGGCCTCGCGAAACCAGAGCTCCCCGATCGAGAGGAGCTTGCACGCCCAGATGTGATCGGCCATAAAGCCCTCTTCACCTGAGAGCGTCCGTGCGATTACAATCTCAACATTGCCCCAGTAAAAGAGTTTTTCCGGCGTGACGATTTCGAGGGAAAAGCTTTTAGCCATTCTTTTGCGCCCTCTCCGCGACCTCGTCGATGCCGCCCGCAAAGAGGAAAAGCTGCTCGGGAATGCCGTCATGCCGGCCCTCGAGGATTTCGCGGAAGCCGCGCACGGTTTCCTTGATCGGCAAATATTTGCCGGACATCCCCGTGAACGCTTCCGCCACAGAGAACGGCTGCGACAGGAAACGCTGTATCTTTCTGGCCCGCGACACCACCACCTTGTCCTCGTCGGAAAGCTCGTCCATGCCGAGGATGGCAATAATATCCTGTAGATTCTTGTAGTGCTGAAGCACTTCCTGCACGGCCCGCGCCGTATTGTAATGTTCCTCGCCGAGAATGAGCGGATCCATGATACGCGACGTCGATTCGAGCGGGTCGACCGCCGGGTAGATACCAAGCTCCGTAATGGCGCGCGAAAGCACCGTCGTAGCGTCCAAATGCGCAAAGGTCGTCGCCGGCGCCGGGTCCGTCAGGTCGTCGGCCGGCACATAGATGGCCTGAACGGATGTGATAGAGCCCTTCTTCGTCGAGGTGATCCGCTCCTGCAAAGCGCCCATCTCCGTCGCCAGCGTCGGCTGATATCCGACGGAAGAAGGCACACGGCCGAGCAGCGCCGATACCTCGGAGCCCGCTTGCGTGAAGCGAAAGATATTATCGATAAAGAGCAGCACGTCCTGCCCCTCCTCGTCGCGGAAATATTCAGCCATCGTGAGCCCCGTCAGCGCCACGCGCATCCGCGCCCCCGGCGGCTCGTTCATCTGCCCGAAAACCATCGCCGTCTTTTCGATGACGCCCGATTCAATCATTTCGTAATAAAGATCGTTGCCCTCCCGCGTGCGTTCGCCCACGCCGGAAAACACGGAGATGCCGCCGTGTTCCTTCGCGATGTTCCGGATCAGTTCCTGAATGAGCACCGTTTTCCCCACGCCCGCGCCGCCGAAAAGACCCACCTTCCCGCCGCGCGTATAGGGCGCGATGAGGTCGATCACCTTGATTCCCGTTTCAAAAATGCGCGAGGAAGTATCCTGATCTTCAAAGGACGGCGGATCCCGGTGAATGGGCAGCCGCAATTCCGTTTTGACCGGCTCTTTCTCGTCGATGTTCTCGCCGACGACATTGAACAGCCGCCCGAGCACTTCATTCCCGACCGGAACCGTGATGGGCCCGCCCGTATCGATGGCTTCCATCCCGCGGCGCAGCCCGTCCGTGGACGAAAGGGCGATACAGCGGACGACGTCGTCGCCGAGATGCTGCGAAGCCTCCGCCGTGATTTCCCGCGCGCCGCAGGGGATCACGATCGCCGACAGCAGCTGCGGCATTTGGTCCTGCCCGAACTTGATGTCCACCACAGGGCCGATGATCTGATGAATGACTCCTCTGCTCTTGCTCATTTGCACTTCTCCATTCCTATCCGTTAGCCGTTCCGTTATCCGTTAATTGTTATCCGCTACCCGTTGATTGCGTCAGACCCGCTGACGATCTCCGTGATTTCTTTTGTAATGGCCGCCTGTCTGGCCCTGTTGTAGTAGAGCCCGAGATCCCCGATCATCGTCCGGGCGTTGTCCGTCGCGTTTTCCATCGCGATACGCCGGGCCGCGTGTTCGCAGGTCGCCGACTCCACGATCGCGCCGTAGATCATGATCTCCGCGTACTTCGGCACGAGGTAGTTGAACACGGCCTCCGTGCTCGGCTCGTACTCCACCTGCTTGTCGATCGGCACGATGTCCGGGTCGTTTTTCGCTTCAAACGGCAGCAGCCGCGTCGTCTTGACCCGCTGCTCGAGCGTCGAAACAAACGACGTATAGACGAGCACCACCTCGTCAATCTCCCCCGTTTCATAGAGATGAATAATGGGTTTGCTGATCGCGCCCGTTTCCACAAAAGATACGCTCTCGGGCGGGCTCAGATACTCGACGAGGATATCGTATCCCCGCTTCGCGAAATAGTCCCGGCCGCGGCTTCCGATACAGGCCAGATACGGCTTCTCCGCATCGTCGCGCATTTCCTGCTCGGCCGCCTTGATCACGCCCGAATTGAAGCTTCCCGCAAGGCCCCGGTTGCTTGTGACCACCACATAGCAGGTTTTCTTGATCTCGCGGCTCCCCAAAAGATAATAGTCCGGTACATCGTCTATATGATTGAAAATCTCGTCGATGTTATCCGTAACGTAATGAAAATATTCCTGCATCTTCTCAAATGTATTTTTGGAACGGCGCAGCTTTGCGGCGGACACGAGTTTCATCGCGTTCGTGATGTGTTCGATGCTCGTCACGCTTCGAATCCGTCTTTTGATATCCTGCATGCTTGTCCCGGCCATCGGTTCTCCTCTTGATGCCTGTGCCTGTGTCCGCGCTCGCGCCTGTGCCTACGCCCGCGCTTATGCCTGTGCTACGCGATATCCGCGGCTTCGTTTTTCAGGAACTCCGCCTTGTACGCGTCGATGCCGGCTTTCAGCCCTGCTTCGACCTCTTCGCTGATCGCGCCCGTTTTGCGGATCGACTGTCCGATTTCCGGGTGTATCGCGTCCATATGCTCGTAAAACCCCTTTTCAAACGCGGCAATATCACCGACCTCCAGATCGTCGAGATACTTCCCGACGGCCGCGTAGAAAATCATCACCTGATGTTCGACGACCACCGGGCTGTACTGCCGCTGCTTGATGATCTCCATGAGCACAAGCCCGTGGTCGAGCCGCTCCTTCGTTTCCTTGTCGATGTCGGACCCGAACTGCGAGAAGCTCGCCAGTTCGCGGTATTGCGCCAGTTCCAATTTAACGGAGCTCGCGACCTTTTTCATCGCCTTGATCTGCGCGTTGCCGCCGACGCGGGATACCGAAATGCCCACATTGACCGCCGGGCGCTGTCCGGAAAAGAAGAGGTCCGATTCCAAGAAAATCTGCCCGTCCGTGATGGAGATCACATTCGTCGGGATATAGGCCGACACATCGCCCGCTTGCGTTTCGATGATCGGCAGCGCCGTGAGCGAGCCGCCGCCCAATTCATCGGAAAGCTTCGCGGCCCGTTCGAGCAAGCGGCTGTGCAAATAGAAAATATCCCCCGGATACGCCTCGCGGCCCGGCGGGCGGCGAAGCAGGAGCGACATCGCGCGGTAAGCCACCGCGTGTTTGGACAGATCGTCATAGATAATCAGCACATCCTTGCCCTGATACATGAAAAATTCGCCCATCGAACACCCCGCGTAAGGAGCGATATACTGCAGCGGCGCCACATCGCTGGCTGTCGCGGACACGATGATCGTATAGTCCATCGCACCCAAATCTTCCAAATGCTGCACCATCTGCGCCACCGTCGACTGCTTTTGGCCGATGGCGACATAGATACAGATCACGTTCTCCCCCTTTTGATTGAGAATCGTATCGACGGCAATCGCCGTCTTGCCCGTCTGCCTGTCCCCGATGATCAGCTCCCGCTGTCCCTTGCCGATGGGGATCATCGAGTCGATCGCCTTGATCCCCGTCTGCAGGGGCTGATGTACGGATTTCCGCGCCAGTACGCCCGGCGCGCCGAACTCGACCGGCCGTTTTTCTTTCGTGTTGATCGGGCCTTTCCCGTCGATCGGCTGCCCGAGCGAATTGACCACGCGCCCGACCATCGCGTCGCCCACCGGCACCTCGACGACCCGGCCCGTCGGCTTGACGACGTCGCCCTCCTTGATGTGCATATCGGAACCCATGATCACGACGCCGACATTCTCCTCTTCCAGATTGAGCGCCATGCCGTAGACTTCCCCGGGAAATTCAAGCAGCTCCCCCGACATACAGCTGTCCAACCCGAATACGCGCGCGATTCCGTCGCCCACCTGTATGACAGAGCCGAAATCCGTGATCTCCACTTCATTTTGATAGCCCTTGATCTGCTCGCGGATGACTGCGCTGATCTCTTCCGGTTTTAGATTCATATTCGTTCCCTCTGTTTCATGTTTGCCCGCTTCCTACACACTCAGCGTCTGTTTCAGGTTTTCCAATCTTCCTTTGATACTGGCGTCGATGAGCTTCCCGTCGACGTAGATCATCACGCCGCCGATCAAACTTTCATCTATGCGGTTCTCAAGCCGCACTTTCTTGCCGATCGCCTTGCCGGACTCCGTTTCAAAGCGCCCGAGCGTTTCGCCCTCGACGGGGATCACGGAGTAAAGTACACCTTTCGTGAATCCATCCCGTTCGTCAACAAGCTTTTCGTAACATCGCACGATGCCATCCCATGCGCCCACGCGTCTTTTGTCGATGAGGATACAGATGAAATTCAGCAATTCCCGCGATATCCTGCCCTCAAAGACACGCTTCGCGACCGCTTTCTTGTTCTCCCCGGCGATCGTCGGCAGCAAAAAGAGTTTCCGCAGATCGGGGTTTTCCTTGAACACCCCGCTGATTCCGCTCAGCTCCTCTCGGGTCGCGTCGACAATCCCGCCGTCCGCCGCCGCGTCAAAAAGGGCCCGGCCATATGTATTGGCTACCGTCAATGTGTCCATGTTTCAGCCGTGTTCTCCCTGATGATCGAATCGATGATACCCATCTGCTCTTTTTCATCCAACTCTTTTTCAATAATCTTTTCCGCCGCGTAGACCGCGAGCAGCGCGACCTGATCGCGCAGGGCTTCCACCGCGACCGCGCGCTCCCGCGCGACCTCCTTCTCCGCTTGCCGGATGATTTCCGCCGCCTTGTCCGCCGCTTCCGCGAGGACGACCTGCGCCCGCTGATCCGCCGCCGCCTTCGCGTCCTTCAGAATCTGTCTGCGCTCGTGTTCGACGGCCGACATCTTCGCGCCGTATTCCGCAATCCGTTCATCGGCAAGCTTGTTGGTCGCTTCCGCGGTTTCAAATTGGTCAATGACCTTTTGCTCCCGCGCCTGCATGAAATCATGAATCTTCTCAAAGAAGAACTTCTTCGTAATCAGATAGAGGACAAAGAAGGTGACAAGCACCATCACAAACGTCCAATTGAACCCGATTAGGGGGGTCACTACTTCCATTCTATCCTCCATCTCGGCGCGATATTTTTGCCCAGCTTGGAACCTGCTTGTGAATTTGGCTTCCTCACGTACGCCGGAGTACGCTCCGGGGAGCCAAATCCCCAATCAGAACCCAATCTGAACAAAAATATCGCGCCGCCGCTTCCCAAACAGCTTGTCATTCTTGGGGCTGCCGCTTGCGGCAGATCCCGAGAATCCAGTGATAAATATATCTCCGGCATTGTTTACAGCTTTCCGACGAGCGGATTGACGAACACCAAGATAATCGCAATAATCAGCGCAAAGATGATCGACGTTTCCGTCATAGCCAGTCCG
>JAITNA010000129.1 GCA_031290715.1 Eubacteriales Family XIII. Incertae Sedis bacterium
TGTCCTGCCCTCCGATCCGCAGCGACCCCGCTTCGCAACTGTAGAAATGCAGCAGCAGCTTTGCGATGGTCGTTTTCCCGGCCCCGCTCTCGCCCACAATGGCAATGCGCTCCCCCTGCTTGATGTCCAAGCTGAAATCCTTCAAAACAAGTTCCCGTGTCCCGTAGCGAAAGGAAACATGCTCAAAACAGATATCCCCTTTCAAAGATGCCGGCGCCGCCTTCTCTCCCTCGTCCGCGCCTTTCTCCGGATCGAGATCGAGGATTTCCCCGAGCCGGTCCGACGCGACGAGCGCCGTCTGCATCGTCGGCTGCAGATCGATCAGATTCTTGATCGGAGTCAGGAAATACACCAACAGCGCGTTGAACGTCATCAGACTGCCGAGCGTCATCTCCCCGGCCAGTACATAGCTCGCCCCGATCCAGATGATGACCACCCCGCCGATCATCTGCACCCCGGATTTCAGCGCCGTCTGGAGATTGCCGATTTCCCCGAGCCGGAAAATGCTCCGCAACAGCTTCTTGAACCGCCGATCCGTTTCCCCCTTCACCTGCCCCTCGCCGTTGAACGCCTTGACCGTCTGAATCCCGTTCAGCGACTCGACCAAGTATGACGTCAGCTGTGCGTTGTCCTCCAGCTGCTGCCGATTCGCTTCCCGGTACGGCTTGTTGAACAAAAGCACAATGACCGCGTAGCAGCCCGCAATAGCGAGTGTGATGAGAAACAAAACAGGATTTTTGTAATATAGAATAATGCCGCCCGCCACTGCCATGAGCGTGTCTATCATGGCACTGAGCGTTGCTTGTGAGATTGCTGTTCGGATAGAGGTCGCATCCTGAAAACGCGAGATGATCTCCCCCGTCTTGCGCGTCCCGAAGAAATCCATCGGAAGCTCCAGTACATGATTGTAATACCCGAGCAGCAGCGCCAGATCGAGCTTTTGGCTCAGTTTCAAAAATAGCCGCGTGCGCCCCATCGAGAGCAAAACCGAAAACAGATAGAGGAAAATTGCCGCGACCGAAATGACAAAAAGCAGCTCCCCGTCGTTTCTCGGAACGATATAGTCCATGATGATCTGAAAATAGAAAGCCGCCAAAATCCCAAGCGCCGTGATGATCAACGACGATACGAAAATCCCCGCCACCATGCGCTTTTGCGGCAGCAGCAAACCCCAAAACCGCTCAAAAATATTCTTCGTTTCCTTGCCCTTTTGGAATGTGCTTTCCGGGACGAGCAGCACAAGCACACCCGTCCAGAGTTTAAAAAATTCCTCCGGCGCCATCTTGCGCAGCCCCTTGGCCGGGTCCGCGATCAGGAGTTTCGACTCCGTGACTTTGTGAATCACAACATAGTGCGACAGCCCATCCTCCGTGATGATATGGGCGATCGCGGGGAGCGGGAACTCGCTGAAAAACGCGTCCCGATCCCCCCTCACACTGTTCGCCGTGAAACCCATCTGCTGCGCCGCCTTGATGATGCCGTACACATTGGTCCCCATCGTGTCCGTCCCCGCTGTGCGGCGCGTCCGCGATAGTGACACCGTTCGCCCGTACTGCTTGCAAACCGTAGCAAGACACGCCGCCGCGCAGTCCGTGATATCATGTTGTTTGACACAAAAATACTTCAAAATACCCCCCCCCATTAAAGAAGCGGAGGAACCCTCCCCCGCTTCCCAAAATGTTCTTTCTTCAGTACTCCGGCCGCCCTATGTTAATATGTGTTATTAGCAATAGCTTTCCACACTTTCGCTTGCTCAAGTATGGCTTGCGCCGCAACCTTATTGCCGGTGGTAAGAAGAACCATAAGAGCCTCCGCTCTAAGCGACTCCGCCAACTGTACAGCGGCTTGGTTTTCCCCGCCATTGACCGCAAACATCTCTTCCTGCGTGAGCGGCGAAAACCGCCCCATCTTCATTGTCTTTTCCATTTTGAAACTCCTTTCGTTTCCTGAATGTGATTACCCCATAGCGGCCGCTGCGTTGACTATGCGAAAGCGCAAAGCTGACCCGCTATATAAGAAACGTGTATGCAATCCGCGGTTTTCTTACCTGCCTTCCGAAGAAACCTCCGCTGTTATTTCAATCCGCTTGTGTACTTTCGCGGTATACCCGGTACTGTCCTCTTTGACAATCCACTCCAGGACATAATCCCCTTTCGGCAGCTCCGCCAAGACATCACGATCGACAAGAACACTTTCCCCGGCGTACAAAACAGCTTCGTCAGACCCACGGATCATCCACCCGAGGGAAGCGCCGCCCGCGACCTCGAGCCGCGCGCTGATCGGATTGATGAAAGAGGAAACATCCTCGCGGTCAAGCATAATGATCTCCGCGTCGGGGATATAGGCTCCTGTTTCCGCAGCCAAAGGCGGCGTTTCGGCGACCTCCGCGGGTTGCGGCGTCCGGCCCAAAACCAAAACCACAGCGATGGCCACAGCAACCGCGCACACAGCGCCGATCGCCCAAAATTTCGCAAACGAAGCCGCCTGATATCCTGCGGGAGCGGCGGCCCCGCCGGCGGGGGCGGGTGACTGTCCGGCTAAGAACCGGGCCTTTTGAACGAAAGCTTCTTTTGCGCTGTTCGATACGACCTCATCGAGATGCCGCCCCAAAATCCCGGCCATCGCCGCGTTTTTCAGCAGATTCTTTGCGCGGCTGTCCCGGCCGTCCTGCTCCTCATACGGCGCAAGCGCCCTTCTCAGCGATTTTTTGGCTTTTGTAATATTCACGCCGACGGCGTTGACCGTCATGCCGAGCGCGGAAGCAATCTCCTTGTAACTCATGCTCTCATAGTAGTGCATATACACGGTCAGCCGCTGCTTCTCCGGCAATTCGCCGACCGCCCGCGCAATCTCCCGCTCGGCCGCCGATTGCTCAAAAGCCTGCTCCGGGGAACTATTTTTCTTTTCGTCTGCGATCACGTCCATGAAATCCTCGATGTCGACGGTCTTGACTTCACCGTCTTTCTTTTTGTTGCGCCGGCAGCATATCGCGAAAATGATCCGGTACATCCATGATTTGAACGCATACGGCGATTTGAGCCCTTGTATCCCTTTCAGGATTTCAAGCGCAACTTCCTGCACCGCATCCTCCGCTTCTTCTTTTGAAATCAACAGTGTATTCACATGATACAGAATGGCTTTCGCGTTCTGACTGTAGATTTCGGTAAGAGCGTCCATGTCTCCTTGCATCGCTCTTTGAATCAGCCGAGTCAATTCCAAATCTTTCATTCATCTCCCCCTCATATAATAAAGGTATCTTGTTCCTGCATTTTTATTACTCCCATATTTTTGCCCGCGTTCGGCGTATTCAAAAAAAATCCGAATACCCTCTTTGCGTCATTCGCAGCATCAGCCCTGCCAGTTCTTCGGGCGTGTGTTTCATCCCGCCTTCCAACCATTTTTGAATCATGCCGACGCTGCCGCTCGCCGAGTACTGAAAGATGTACTCCGCTTCCGCTTTTTTCACCGGCTTGCTCGCGGTCCATGACGCGACGAACTGCCGCCCGATGACGGCCGTGATCTCCTGAAGGAAGCGCAGGTCCCCGTCCGAATTGAGCAGAATATCGCAAATCTCCGCGTTGTTTTGCACGTATTCGAGAATTTTCCGCACCGCGTCCGGGGAGATATCCCCCGTGAGCTCGCCGCCCGCGCCGTTTCCGATGTACAGCGTGACTTCCTCGACAAACTCCTCCTCGATCTGATGAAGCAAGTCAAAGGGGTCCGCGTAATGCGCGTAGAACGTCGCGCGGTTGATCCCCGCCCCCTCGCAAATCTCTTTCACCGTCACCTTTGAAAGCGGCTTCGCTTTGAGCAGCGCGATGAAGCTGTCCCGAATCACCAGCTTCGTGAACCGCACCCGATGGTCCTGTTTTTTCTCGCCCATAAACCCTCCGTTCGACCCGGCGCGCCCGGCCCGCTTTTGCCCTTCCGGCAACTTTTCCGACACATCGCGCCGTTTTGTTGCCTTACTGACAAAAGCCCGAAATCTGTTTGTTGCGTTCGCCCGACATTTTGTTAGTATATGAGATATGAGTAAAATAATCAACACCGTGTACATTTGTTTGCGAGGGGGAATATATAGAAAGCCATCCCTCCATGCCGCGCCGGGGAGCGCCATCTGCGCGTGAACAGATTATCCGAGCCGATTCTGAAACACAAATACCTTGCCGCATCGATCTTTATCGC
This sequence comes from Eubacteriales Family XIII. Incertae Sedis bacterium, assembly GCA_031290715.1. Taxonomy (GTDB): domain Bacteria; phylum Bacillota; class Clostridia; order Peptostreptococcales; family Anaerovoracaceae; genus JAITNA01. Next base: position 4,186 of record JAITNA010000129.1, read on the forward strand.
CGCCGCGGCCGTCTGCGCCGTCCTCTGGCTCGGCGTAGGGGTCAACTACAATATGGCCGACTATCTTCCGGAGGACGCCCCCTCCACCATCGCCATCGAGGTGATGGAAAAGGAATTTACACAGGCCGTTCCGAACGCGCGCGTCATGGTCCGGGATGTGACGATTCCCGAAGCCCTCGCATACAAAGAAGCGCTTCGTGCGATCGACGGCGTGTCCGACGTCACGTGGCTCGACGACGCGGTCGATGTGAAAATTCCGCTCAAGGTTCAGGACGAAAAGATCGTCGAAACCTACTACAAAGATGGCAACGCCGCCATTTCCTTGGCCGCGCGCAAGGGGGATGAAACGCGGATCTTCGATGAAATCTACGAGGTCGTCGGGGCAAACGGAGCGATTGCGGGGGACGCTGTCAACACCTACACGGCGCAAAAGTCCGCGTTCAGCGAAACGCTGCGCGCGATGATGATTATTCTCCCGTTGATTTTGGCCCTGCTCGTCGTGTCCACGCTTTCTTGGGCGGAGCCCATTCTCTTTCTCGCCGCAATCGGCGTCGCCATTGTGATCAACATGGGCACGAACCGGATTTTCGGCGAGATTTCTTTCATCACGAACTGCGTCAGCCCGATCCTGCAGCTTGCGGTTTCGCTCGATTACGCGATTTTTCTCCTGCACAGTTTCGCCGATTTCCGCGCGGAAACGGACGACGCGCGCACGGCGATGAAGCGGGCGATGAAGCGCTCCTTCCCCGCGATTCTCGCGAGCGCGCTGACGACCCTGTTCGGATTTTCGGCGCTTTGTTTCATGGATTTTCGGATCGGCTTCGACATGGGGCTCAACCTCGTCAAAGGCATTGCGCTCAGTTTTCTCTGTGTCACAATTTTCCTGCCGGCGCTGACGCTCTGCTGTCTGAAATGGATTGATAAGACGCGGCACCGTACCATTCTGCCGGAGTTTTCGCGCGTCGGAAAAGCCGCGGTGAAGATCGGAATCCCCGCGTTCATCCTCGTGGTCCTGATCGCGGTCCCCTCTTTTTTGGCTCAGCGGGACAATGATTTCCTGTACGGCATGGGCAATCTCGGCGAGGGGACGAGAACGGGGGAAGATCAGGCCGCCATCGAGCAGGCCTTCGGGAAGCAGACGCCCATTGTCCTGCTTGTCCCGCGCGGCGAGGTCGCGAAGGAGCTTGCGCTTTCGGAAGCTTTGGCCGCCTTGCCCCATGTGACCGGCGTGATTTCCTACGCGAAAACCGTCGGCACGGCCATCCCGCCCGAATACCTGAGCGGGGACATCACTTCGCCGTTCTACTCGCAGCGCTATGCGCGGATCATCGCCTACGCGTCCACAAGCGAGGAGGGCACGGAAGCCTTTGCCCTCGTGGAAAGCGTCCGGGACACGGCCGCCCTGTATTACGATACGTATTATTCCTGCGGGGAGAGCGTGAATCTTTTTGATATGAAAAACGTTGTAACCAAAGACAACCGCCTTGTCAACATGCTCGCCGTGATCGCGATCGGCGCGGTGCTGCTGCTCACGTTCCGGTCCGTCAGCCTGCCGCTGCTGCTGCTTTTGACCATCGAGGCCTCGATTTGGATCAACATGGCCATCCCGTACTTTTCCGGGACGCCGCTGTCCTATATCGGCTACCTTGTCATCAGCACGGTGCAGCTCGGCGCGACGGTGGACTACGCGATCCTCTTCACGGACAACTACAGGAATAATCGCCGCCTGCTGCCTGTTCGGGAAGCGCTGAAAATGACGCATGGGCAGACCTTCCGTTCCATCCTCATCTCAGCCGCCATTCTTTCATTGGCGGGGTTCACGCTGTGGCTGACCTCGACGAATCCGGTCGTTCAGGCGCTCGGCCTTTTGATGGGCCGCGGCGCGCTGCTCTCCCTCGCCCTCGTTTCGTTTTTCCTGCCGGCCCTGCTGCTCATTTTTGACAAGGTGGTCGGCGCCACGACCCTGTCCGCGCGTTTCTATAAGAAAGGAATCGAAAAGCCATGAAGCTCCAAAATCCCCTGCGGCAAGGGGCGAAAGCCGCTCCCGCCGCCATTTTTACCGCCGTTCTCGCTTTCTTCGCCCTATGCTCCGGCGCCATCCCCGCGATCCCCGCGGCCGGCGCGGAGGTATCGGCGGGCGCGGAGGTGTCGGCAAACGCGGGAGTACAGGCAAGCGCGGGGCCGGCGGCCGGCGCGGAGGTATCGGCGGGCGTACTCGGCGGCGTATCGGCGCGGGAGGAAGTCGTCTACGCCAACCTCTCCGCTTCCGGCGAGGTAAAAGACGTCTACACGGTCGTGCTGCTGCACACGGACGGAAAAGGGGGCGCCTTCGACCGCGGCGATTTCCTCGATGCTGCCAACCTGACCGACACGGCGGCAATCACCGTGACAAAAGACGGCGTCAAAACGGACAGCTCCGCGGCGGAGTTTTATTATGAAGGGGATATGCGGAAAACGGCTTTGCCCTGGACGGTCGGCATTCGCTATACCCTGGACGGGAAGCCGATTTCGGCGGAGAAGCTCGCGGGGAAGAGCGGGGCGCTCAAAATGGAAATCCGCACGGCGGCGAACGGGGACTCGGGGATCGACCCGGTTTTCTATGAGAAATTCATGCTGCAGCTTTCTCTGTCCTTAGACGCGGTGCGCTGCAAAAACATCATTTCCGAAAGCGCAACCATTGCGAATGCCGGGATGAACAAGCTGTTGACCTTTCTGGCGCTGCCCGGAGAAGAGGGGGTCTTTTCGTTCACGGCCGATGTGACAGGCTTTGAAATGGACGGGGTCGAAATCGCCGCCGTGCCGTTTGCGCTCGGGCTCGGGAGCTTTGAAGAAACGAAAGCGGACATCGACCGCGGCGGCGGCGATCTGGCGGCGGCATCCGGGCAAATCAACAGCGCGTTGGCGGCGATGGCGCGGGAGCTCTCCCGCACAGGTTCGGCCGACGCCGCGGGCGGCGGGATTTCCGCGGACCTGACAGGCGGGCTCGATCTCAGTCTGCTCGGAACCCTCCCGGCCGAGCTTGAACGGATTGCGGACGGAATTGATGAAATCGCGGACGGCACCGCCGCGCTGAGCGGCGGATTTTCACAGGCGAACGCCGCGCTTGACGGCGCGATGGCGGGACTGCCGACCGGCGGCGAACTCGGGCAGGACGAGCTCGGCGCCCTGATCGCGGGCAATATGGGCGACCCGCAAAACACGGCAGCGCTGAACAAGCTCCTTGACGCGTACCGGGCCGCGGCGGCGGCGAAGCAGACCTACATCGCCGTCAAACCGGCGTTCACCGGCGCGGACGCCGCACTCCCGCAGACGGCGGGGGCGCTCGCGCAGATTTCAGGCGGGCTGCGGATCATGGCGGGGCAGCTTGCGGCTTCCCTGTCCGCCGTCGATCCGGCCGCGCTCGAAGCCGAGCTATCGCAGCAGTTTCAGGCGCTTGCGGACGGAATTGCCGCGATCGGAAACGGCGTTTCGCGGCTGTCAAAGGACTACGGCGCCTTCCACGACGGGCTTTTGTCCTATACCCGGGGCATCAGCGAAATGACGGACGCGCTCACCCCGGAGGATTTTGAACCGGTTTCCTTCGTTTCGGCCGGCAATACGGGCACAACCTCCGTTCAGTTTGTATTCAAAACAGACAAAGTCGCGCAGACGGACGGGAACGGGACGGACGGGAACGGGAACGCGGACGGGGCGAACGGAAACGCCGCGGACGAGGACGATAGCACAAGCACAGGAAAAGCGAAAGAAAGCTTCTGGAGCCGATTGATTAAATTATTCACATAAAGGAAAGAGAAACGACCCTCGCTCAGACTTCCTTGAGGTCGCTGACTGTGACCGTCCCGTCCGGCGCGAACGTCACCTCGTAGTAATAGTTGATCGCGTGGCCGCCCATGTCCGCGTAGCGCGTCACCAAATAGACGGGTATCGTGATCGGCTTGGATGGCTTCCCGATCCCCGTGAGCAGCATGGCGTCGCTCAAATCCCGATTGGCGCCGTTCGTGTTGTTCGCGATGAACACCACCCCGCCGCCGTCGCGTTTTTCCGCAAAATTGTCGGCGTGCTTGTGCCCGGAAAATTGATAACGGATGTCGCCGTCTTTCCTCGCGTCCGCGCCGATTTCGGGAATATGCGCCACCGCGAAATCGACAGGCTCGCCTTTTTCCGCGCTCTCCCTCACCATTTGCCCAAGCGCGTCCGACGCCTCCGCAACGGCCGCGGCCTGTTTGCCGCCCGTGCCGGCCGCGCTCTCCGACATGATATAGTGCCGCGGGTCGGCGATGCCCGCAAACCGATACCCGCCGACCTCCGCCACGCCGTTCAGCACGACCGCCCCCGCACCCGCCGCCTGCTCCGCGGTTTCGTCCGTATCGTGATTTCCCGTTACAAAAACATACGTCATATCAAGGCTTGTGAATGCCCCGACAATTTTTTGAACGTAATAATTTTCAAAGGCCGTGCCTGCCGTCGTCAGATCGCCGGAGTCGATCACGATGCGTGCGCCCGCGTTCTTCGCAATCTCCGCGGCAATCATCGCCATATAAAAGTTGTCGTGGATGTCGGAAACCTGCACGATCATATCATACCGCCAGTCCGTCCGGTATTTTGCCGCGTCCATCGCGATGTCGACAGAACGGATCACCTCATTCACATATTCCATCGCCTGGCGGTCGTTTTCCTGTATCATGTTTTCAAGATATCCGGCCACTTCGCTGACGGGCCCCCGGACATCGATACGCCCGAACGCCGTATCGATCCCATACGACGCGTTCTCGGACGCGCCGCCGGACGCCGCGCGGTTCTCCGCCGATGTCGTCGTCACGAGCCCCGTCTGCGTCGCCGCCGCAACACCGGCCGCGGAAACGCACAAACAAAGCCCCGCGATGAAAACCGTCTTTTTGTCGGCGCGAAGGCGCAGCCGCAGCCTGTTCAGACCGTATCCCGCCGCGAAAAACGCGATCGCCCACAGCCCCCAGTCTATCAGCAGCCGCTCCTTCAGGCCCTCCGCGGTTTGCCGAATATCCTCATTGATATTGGCAAATTGTTTGATGTTGTCCGGGGACTGCCAGTTTGCGACGATGCCGTCCTGCACATTGTGCGGCGTCACCTTGACGCCGAAATGAACCGGCCCTACGCGGGGCAGGTTCGCCCAGTCGGGTATGCCGTCGATCGTCGCGTCGCCCAACGGATTGAAGTCAATATAAATATTCCCGTCGAGATTCGTTTCGGCCTTCGCGTCGATGAACGCAAAAGAAGTTTCGACCGCGGTCGTTTCAATCGCCGGCCAAAAAGCCAAAACCGCGGCAATCATCACAGCCGCCGCCCATTTCAAAACGGCCTTTGCGATTCTCATTTTTTGCTATGCTCTGCCGCGTTCGCCCGGCCTGCAATCCGGCGGTTGCGGATTGCGACCAAAATCACCGCCGCAATATTGCCCGCAATCATGATGTATTTCACAAAGGGGAAGCGCTCAAAAAACGGCTCGGCGAGCGGCTCGTCAAGTATCATCTTGTAGGCCGTATAGAGGATCAGCGCGCCGCCGATGTACAGCACAATCGGAAACCGGTCCATCAGCTTCAATATCAGGGTACTGCAAAATACCATGATCGGAATGCTGACGCAAAGCCCGATAATGAGCAGCACGATGTTGCCGTGCGCCGCCCCCGCCACCGCCAGAATATTATCGACGCTCATCGTAATGTCCGCGACGATAATCGTCAGAATCGCTTTCCCGAGCGTATCGACGACCTTCTCCTCATTTTTCGTGTCCTTTTGAATAATCAACTTGTACCCGATGAAAAAAAGCAGGATGCCGCCGCCGAGCATCAGCCCCTTGATGTCAAGCAGCCACGCGACGCCGATGGTCGCCGCGACCCGAAGGACCACCGCGCCGGCCGTGCCGATCATAATCCCTTTCATGCGCTGATTCTTCGGCAAGTTGCGGCAAGCCATACTGATCACAATCGCATTGTCGCCGCCCAGCACAATATCCATCATAATGATAGAAAGCAGCCCAACGATAAAGTCGGAGATATTCATCGCCCGCCCCCTTCCCCTACCTTGACCAATCCGCGAGCACAAGACCTTCGACACGCTCGAATTCCCGTGTGTTGTTTGTAATCAGCGCACACCCTGCGGCTTTCGCGTGCGCGGCAATCAACATGTCCAAAGGACCGATCGTTATTCGTTTTTGTTTGAGGTTCGCCCTGACTTTTCCGTATTCGTGCGCAGCCGCGGCATCGTAATCAAGTACGTCAACACCGACAAGAAATCCCGTAAGAGCTGCCGCGCTTTTCTCCGGCGCGGCGCTGTTTCTCACACCATACTCAAGCTCGGACAGCGTTATGATCGAAATCACCACGTCGCCAAGCTCATGTTTTCGGTACTCTGCAAGCGCTTTTTCCGATTTTTCCCTGATCAAAAAAATGCAAATATTTGTATCCAACATCACCATGGTCAAACATCTTCCCGCACTTCAACCTTGCCCTGATCCCGGCCGTCTTTCAAGAAATCATCAGGGAACTCATCAAGGCTTTTTACGAAAATGTCATATACAGTACCCGCGTTTTTGGGATACAGATACAGGACATCTCCGATTTTTTTCACATAAAGCTCATCGCCGTGATCGGTATCAAAACGATAGTCTTTTGGGATTCGCACAGCTTGGCTTTTCCCGGTGGTGAATATTTTTGCTGTATTCATAATCATTGCCTCCTGACGAAAAGTATATATCGGAATATGTATTTTTGTCAACGCCCTCATTAGGTACGCTGGATTGGGTACGCACGGATTGGGAAGGAAGGAGGGTGTTGACCGCGGAAATCCTACGTGATATAAATGGGTGTTGGCATTAGCGCGATCAAAATTGCGAGGAGAGAAAGATATGGGTTTGTTCGGGTTCGGGAAGAAAAATGATACGAGTCAGTCAATGCCGCCTTGGGCGGAAGCGCCGGCCGAGGAGATCGCCCCGCCGGAGGGGCCGGCGCCGGCTGCGGAGATCGGGCTGTCCGCGGAAATAAAAGACGCCGTGTCAGAGCGGAAAAACACCGCATTGGAAAAAACACTCGGCATGCTGCAAGACGTCGTCGCGCAATTGGACGCGAACGCCAAAAATCTCCCCGACGACAATTTGGCACCGTTCCTCGCGGAAGGATTGACGCCTGAAGAGGTTCGTGCGATGATCGTTGCGGCCTCGATCGAAAAGGTCGGCGGGATGGACGAGAAATGGGCGTCGGACGACCCCTTAGCCACCTTTCTCAAAACCACTGCCGTGCATCGTTATTACAATATTCCTCTCGATCGTGTAGAGGTGCTGTACAAAGTCGGAAAGACCGTCGTATAGGGTCTATGGCTGCTCCCTGCGATTTTTCCGGCGTTTGCGAAGGCGCAGGATAAGGAAGAGAACCACCACGATCGGGACGACGACGGGCAAGGCGCTGACGATAACGATAACGATCCAGACTAACACGTTGCCGAAGCCCCGCGCAGTCGAAAGAAATCCGTTGCCCATCTTGTTGAACGCTTCCGACGCCGTATCAAAGCGCCGCGATTGCTCAATCGGCGACGCGTTTGAAGAAATCGAGATGTCCAATGTGGCATATTCGACCAATCGGTCCCACATGCGAATCTGGCCGTCCAACGCGTCCATTTCCGTCTGGAGCGTTGTTATTTCCCGCTGAATCGCCAAAATATCCTCGATGGAATTTGCCTTTTCGAGCAGCCGCCGATATTGTTCGAGCGACGCGCTCATGCTCTCGAGCCGGGCCGCGGAATCCTGATACGCGGCGGTAATGTCCTCGCTGTTGATCCGGTATTGGCGAATGGCGTCCTTCCCGACGGCTTCGGCCAAGGATGTTTCAAACTTCTTGAGCGCTTCCGGGGGAATCTTGACGGTCAGGTAGACCGTGACGATCGAATTTTGATTGCTTTCATCCTTGTTGAACTCGTAGCCGCCCAAATCGGCGATCAGTTTCGAAATGTCCGCGTAGGCCTTTGGAACATCCGCTACCATGATGGTCGCGTACCCCGTTTTGATCTCTTTGCGGCTTTCGGACGCAGACGCGTCCCCGCCCATATCCGGGCTTGCGGAAGCGTACGAGGGTGCGCTTACATCCGCAGGAGCGGATTCCGCGGCATTCATCGCGCTGTCCTGCGCGCCGCCCACAGCGGCCCCGCCGTCCCCTTCCGAAAAGCTGCCGATGTTTTTGCTGGCGCAACCGGCAAGAGCCAAAAGCAGCGCCAAAACAAACAAGGGCAGAATCAGAGCGTTTTTCATCCGGCGGTTTCCCGAAAACATCTTCATAACATTACCTGCTTTCCTTGTGCTTGGAGCTTGCCCGATCCCACGCGGCGTGTATCTGCGTACTGCAAACATTATATGGGCAAGCCCGGGAAAAAACAAGACGGACGGACCGCGCATTGCCTCAATGTGCGGGCCGCGCGGCAAAGGTAACTATTATGAAACCATCTTCCGCAACGTGTACACGCGGGCAAGCGAAAACACCCCTGCGCAAATGGCGGGGGTTCCCGTCAGTGAAATGCCCGTCCCGCCCTATGGCAATGCGTCGTTGCCGTCGGGCGGGCGGGCTGTTGTCATGCAATATCTGTGGCAGTATCCTCTATCGTGACCGAGAAGCCAAGGGACTGAAGCTTCTTGACGCTTCTTTTTGCAATATCGGCCCGGTTGCGTTCCGTGAAATAGTCCGCCCCCAAATCACTGTATGGCGTATTGTCGCGGATCATGTAATAACAGACTTCAAGTATTTTCCGTGCCACCGCTACGGTGGCAATGCTTCTTCCCCGTCTTGAAGCAATGCGCCCATACATGGAGTTGAAATACGACTTGTTGTTTCTTGAAGCCGATTTGCCGCACTGCACCAGCGTTTTCTTCAGCGTGGGATTTCCTTTTCGTGTCTTGCCGCATTTTTTTTACCAGCGCTCTCGTTGCTCCCCGGGCTGAGGCCTGCCCAAGAACCCAGATGCTTTGCACTGGGGAATCTGCTCATATCCGTTCCGATCTCCGCGACAATGGCCTGCGCTGATTGCCTCCCGATGCCCGGAATTGCGCCAAGCGCGTCAATGATATCGCTTTTGTCCGAAAACCTGCCGTCAATCTCTTCATCCAAGGACGCTATCTGGGCTGTAAGAAATTCGATAAGGGAAAGCATGGATGTGATAAT
>JAITNA010000194.1 GCA_031290715.1 Eubacteriales Family XIII. Incertae Sedis bacterium
TGTTTCTTCCGCCGCCGCGGCGGCGAGCTCACCGTACCCAAACCACTCCCTGTCCGCGGAAGCAAACTTTTTCACAAGCGACCCCCCGGTACTCTGACAACGAAAAACGCTTACATACCCTTTGCCCTGCTGTGCCCGCTTCGCTTTGAGCTGCGCGAATTTCTCAGCTTGCACACTGTCATTGGTCGTATAAAACCCACATCCGAAATCTTTCTTCGGAACGCTTTGCGACAGATCGATCTCGGACACCGCCATATCCGAACCGTGATAGAGCGGCTTAGACAGTTCCGTGTAATTCACCGGGATCACCGCCTTGCTCTTCGATATACCGCACCACATCATCGACGATATATTCATTGTCATAATAATGAAGCAACTCGTACTGTTCCAATAAAAAAGCAATGACGCCGTACTTTTACGCGATAGCGGCAAAATCCGCGCGCGACAATCCAAACCGTTTCCTCATCGCGGTCAGCATCATAAACATCCATGTAGCCGTCTGCTGTTCTTTACTCATTCTCATTCGTTCTCTCAAAAGGTACACCACGCGTTAGTTTCATTATAGCCATCAAACTCGTCCGGCACAAGCAAAACGGCGCTATTGCCGCACCAACAAAAAAAAGCGGGCGAAGCAAATCGCCCGCCCGACCTTATAATCTGAACCGCAAACGCTATTTGAGCGTGACCTTGCCGCCGACCTCTTCGATCTGCTTTTTGATGGCTTCGCCCTCGGCCTTATCCACACCTTCCTTGACGACGGACGGCGCACTGTCGACGACTTCCTTGGCTTCCTTGAGCCCCAAGCCCGTGATTTCTCTGACGGCCTTGATGACCTTGACCTTTTCCGCGCCGATCTCCGTGAGTTCGACCGTGAATTCCGTCTGCTCTTCAACCGCTTCAACCGCCGCGCCCGCTCCGGCTACCGCTACGGGAGCCGCCGCGGAAACGCCGAATTCCTCTTCGCAAGCCTTGACAAGCTCGTTGATCTCCAGCACTGTCGCGCCCTTGATCTCTTCGATAATTTTTTGAATATCCATGTCTATTCCTTTCTTTCTTTAATGTACGTCCGGAGCTTATTCGGCCGGCTCTTCTTCGGGTGTTTCCGCCGGCGCTTCAGCCGGTAAGTCCTCCGCCGCGGCTTCTTCCGCAACTTCCGCTTCTGCAACTTCCGCTTCCGCTTCTGCAACTTCCGCTTCCACAGGGGCTTCATCCTGCGCGGCTTCTTCCGCAACTATCTCCGCTTCCGCGGGGGCTTCGTCTTGTACGGCTTCCGCTTCCACTTCATTCGTCGCAGCTTCTTCCGCAGCTTCCGCTTCCACAGGCGCTTCCGCAACTGCTTCCGCTTCCGCAGGGGCTTCCGCAACTGCTTCCGCTTCCACAGGCGCTTCGTCCTGCGCAACTTCCGCTTCCGCTTCCGCAGCAACCGCGGCCTCGTCCGCTTCTGCCGCATCGCCGCCGCCTTCGTCCTGCGCGTCCGCAATCGCCGCAAACGTGCGTACAAGCTTTCCGAGCGGGCTTTGAATGCTTCCGAGGAACCTCGCGATAAGTACCTCCCTCGGCGGAATCGCGGCGATCTGCTTAATGCCTTCCGCGTCGTAGAAAACGCCGTCGACAATGCCCGCCTTGAACCCCATCTTCTTGAACTCCTTGATGATGCCTTCGAGTGCCCGCGCGGGCAAGGTCGCGTCCTCAAAACCGAATGCAAACGCACTGGGGCCTTCTAAGACTTCCGCAAGCTGCGCGTTGCCCGTACCGTCGATCGCGCGTTTGACAAGCGTGTTTTTATAGACCTTGTAGTCCACGCCCGCGTCACGAAGCCTGTTCCGCATGGTGTCAGCCTGATTGACCGTAACACCGATGTAGTCAATCACGACGACGGAACTCGCGCTCTCCATTTTCCCGCTGATCTCGTCAATGATGGCTTGCTTTTGGCTCAAATGTTCTTGTGATGCCATGCTTTCTCCTTTCCGGTCATAAAAAATGACCTTTTTCTTTTATCTCCGCAAACGAAAAAGGCCATTGAACATATCTGCTCGCATACCTCGGCGGGGTTGCGCGATAAGGCGCGGCTTTTGAGCTTTCGCCCCCGCTGTCTACGGTTCTATATAAACAATCGTGTTTATATCAAAAATAAGTGAACAATATTTAATTGTTGCCCAATCTGGCGGGGTTGATCTTGATGCCGGGTCCCATCGTCGACGCGACCGTGACGCTTCTCAGATACTGCCCCTTTGCCGCCGTGGGCCTTGCCTTGATCACCGCCTCCACAAGCGCGCTGAAATTGTCGGCTAATTTCTCCGGCCCAAACGACACCTTGCCGATCGGCGTGTGGATGATGTTGGTCTTGTCAAGACGATACTCCACCTTACCGGCTTTGATCTCTTCGAGCGCCTTTGTCACATCCATCGTGACCGTACCCGACTTCGGATTGGGCATGAGCCCTTTTGGCCCGAGAAGTTTACCGAGCCGTCCGACGACGCCCATCATATCGGGTGTGGCGACGACGACGTCAAAGTCAAACCAGTTTTCCTTTTGAATCTTTTCCGCCATATCCTCGGCTCCGACATAGTCGGCCCCGGCTTCTTTGGCTTCCGCTTCTTTCGGCCCCTTGGCGAAAACAAGCACGCGGGACGTCTTGCCCGTTCCGTGCGGGAGCACGATCGCCCCCCTGACCTGCTGATCGGCATGCCGTCCGTCCACGCCGAGCTTGAGATGAACCTCTACGGTTTCGTCAAACTTGGCCGGCGCGACTTTGAGCACAAGATCCAGCGCATCAGCTGTTTCATAGAGCGTTTGGCGCTCGATGAGTTTCGCGGCCTCCCTATATTTCTTTCCTCTTTTCGGCATTTTGTCCTCCTTGTGGTACTTTCGGCCCGACCAACCTTTCGGCGGCGCAGGCCTCCCACGAACTAATTTTCTACAGTGATCCCCATACTCCGGGCCGTGCCGCGAATCATTGCCGCGGCGCTTTCCACAGTGTTTGCGTTCAGATCCGGCATCTTCGCCTTTGCGATCTCCTCAACCTGTGCGCCGGTGACGCTTGCCACCTTGCGGCGGTTGGGTTCGCCGGATCCGCTCTGAAGATTTGCAGCCTTTTTCAACATTTCGGCTGCGGGCGGCGTTTTTGTAATAAAGCTGAACGACCTGTCGGCATACACCGTGATCACCACCGGAATAATCGTACCCGACTGTTCCTGCGTTTTCGCGTTGAACTGCTTGCAGAAGTCCATGATGTTGACGCCCTTCTGACCGAGCGCCGGTCCGACGGGCGGCGCGGGATTCGCACTGCCGGCGGGAATCTGCAGCTTTATATAACCATCGATTTTTTTCGCCATGTCGCCTTTACCTCCTTTCCCTTAGAGTTGTTCGACCTGGTCGTAGACCAACTCGACGGAAGTATCCCTCCCGAACATGGAAATGCGCGCCTTGAGGACTTCCTTCTCGGGATTGACCTCTTCGACCACGCCTGTTACGCCTTCAAACGGCCCGTTGATGACCTTAATGCTGTCGCCCACATTGATATCAAGCTCGATATAGACCTTCTCAATCCCCATGCGCCGCACTTCCTCCTTCGTGAGCGGCACCGGCTCGATGCCGTGCCCCACAAACCCGGTCACGCCCTGCGTATTGCGCACGAGATACCACGACTCGTTATCGACCTTCATCTTGATGAGCACATAGCCGGGAAACGTCTTGCGCACCTTGAGCTTGCGCTGCCCGTCCTTCATCTCGACGTAGTCCTCCGTCGGCACCACGACCTTGATAATCTTGTCCTTGAGCCGGCTCTCTTCGCTGCTGTTTTCCACAAGCTTCTCGATATTCTGCTTGACCTTGCTTTCGTGCCCCGAATAGGTATGAATCACATACCACCGCGGCGAATCGATATCGCTTTCATCATAAACATCGTCCGCAACATCCTGTGCAAAGATTTGTGCGGAAGTAGCCCGTACCGGCTCCTTAGCCTTGCCCGCCCCCGTTTCAATAATATCGATGCTGTCGTTCTCTATTTCCATACCGTTCCCTTAATTCATGCTGATTTTGAACACTTCGCGGATAATCGCCAGAAATCCCGAATCAACACCCCAAAGGAAGAGCCCGAAAAACGCGCACGCGATGAAAACGACAATCGTATAAGACACAAGCTCCCTGCGCGTGGGCCAAACGACCTTCTTCGTTTCAATCCGAACACCCTTAAAATACTCGCGGAAACCGCCTCGCTTCTCGGTCTGCGCGGTTTTCACAGGGGCCTTTTTCTGCGCGTCCCGTGAAGCCTTCGACTTCGCAAGACCGCGGGAAAGCGCGGACTTTTGCTGTTCTTTCGACTTATCGTCTTTTTTCTTACCGTCAGCCATAGCCGTCCCCTTATTTCGTTTCCTTGTGGGCTGTTTCCCTGTGGCAGAACTTGCAGTATTTCTTCAGTTCAAGCCGTTCGGGATCATTCTTTTTGTTTTTCATCGTGTCGTAATTCCTCTGTTTGCACTCCGTACACTCGAGGGTAACCTTGACTCTCATCTCGTCCTCCGTAAGCTACAAATTCATAAATATTCTCTTCAATCGAAAAGCTGTCTTACGCGCTTTTCGTTAAGACAGCTTTATAAGATTACCATAGCCCACCCCCCCTGTCAATCAAAAAATCCCTAAAATCTCCCCTGAAATCTCACAGAAATCTCACTTATCGCTGATCAACGGCTGCACCCAAATCGGCACCGAGGTCGCAGGTATAATGCCATTCGACGCGATCCCCGTTTTTCAGCGCGTATTTGCTGCATCCATAGCCGGGGTAGGACCCGTTCACGCTGTACCGCCATCCGGACAGAGGGCCGCAGTCAAACTCGAAGAATCCGCCGATGCCTTCAATATAGATCGTTCCCGCCGCCGCGCTTCCCGCGGAGGACATCGGAATACCGCCGTCCCGCGCCGCGCGCAGCAGGACGTCAAAGACCGTTTCGCCCTCCGTGAATTCTACGGATTTGGTGCCCATAATCACAGCGTCTTTCGGCAGGATCTGCTCATATCCGGGTTTTAACCTGTCCAAATTGTTCAAAATGGTGGAGCATTCGACAAGTACCGTGCAAGTAGTTTTCACAGAGGCCGTCTGAGAGGGAGCCGGTTCGCCGGATTGCCCCGGCTGACCGGAAGCGGAATCCGCAGTCCCCGGCTGTATACCGCCGCCCGCGCCCGCCGGCGTTTCGCCGTTTCCCGCGCCGCCCGCCGCCGCGCTTCCGATCGCGCCGACCGTGTCCGAATCCTCTGGCTCATCCGCGCCCGAACCGTCCGAACCGCCTGAACCCTCTATGCCGTCAAAGCCCGCAAGCCCAACCGCAAACAGAGCCCCGGCGATCGCGGACTTCGCGGCGGGCTCATCCTGCGGACCCGAGTCGCCCTGCCCCGCCGAACCCGCGGAGCATCCGGCCGTTACCGCAACAAAAACAAGCAGAAAAATCAGGCACAGACACAAACGGGCGCAGGATCCCCGCCCGGCTCGCAACCCGAATAGGATTTTGCGCGGCATCGAAATATCAGGAAACATTTTTCTTCATTATAATTATAATTACTTTTGCTTTTGCCCCGAAAGCTTTTGCTCCGGCGGCGCTTGCTCCGCGGCACAGTCGGCGGGCCCGCCCCTGAGCATATCAAGCCCATGCTCTAATGCCGGCAAAACGGCCGCGAGGTTTTCCCGGATCGCCTTCGGGCTGCCCGGCAGATTGATGATAAGGGAACGGCCGCGGATACCGGCCGCAAGCCTTGAAAGCATCGCCCGATTCGTCACCTTCAGGCTCTCCGCGCGCATGGCCTCGGGGATTCCGGGCGTCAAACGCTCGCATACGGCGATCGTCGCTTCCGGCGTCACATCCCGCGGCGAAAACCCGGTACCGCCTGTCGTCATGATGAGCGCGGCATCCTTTTCATCGGCGCAGCGCCGAAGTTCCGCTTCAATGCCCGCGCCTTCATCGGGAACGAGGGAGGTATAAACGACCGCAAAGCCGGCCTCCCCGAGCATCGCGCAGACAAGCGGCCCGCCCGTATCCTCGCGCAGCCCCGCCGCGCCCTTATCGCTTACCGTAATGACCGCCGCCGAATATTTCGCCGCCGCAGCCCCATGATCTTTCGTATCTTTCATATCGCCCCGCACACTTTTACAAGCTTTATAATCTTTCAATCCCGTCGCCCGGCCGGATCGCGCCCTCCGCAATCACCTCCGCGAAGATTCCCTCGCGCGGCATCACGCAATCGCCGGTCAGCTTCCTGATCTCGCAGCCCTGATGGCATTCCTTGCCGATCTGCGTGACCTCAAGCTCTGTTTCGCCGATCCGGAGCCGCGTACCGATCGGAAGCTCGTAAAGCGTCAGCCCCTCCGTCAGAATGTTTTCCGCAAAATCGCCGGGGGCCAATTCCGGGAGAACCCCCCGCAGCTTCGACACGCTCTCGTCCCCGAGCAGACTGATCCTGCGCTTCGGGTCGTCGCCGTGCGCGTCGCCCACAACACCCTTGCCCTTCCGAATCTCAATCGCGTCGACGACGTGTTTGCGCACACCTTTTTTCTCACTGATACATACAGCCTTAACCCTTGCCATATCCGCACTTCCTTTCGCACATATGTATTATATATTATAATGAAGTGATATGTCCATTCCGCGCAAGGGGCCATCCCCACGGAAATTTCATAGTTTATTGCACTTCCATTACGTCACCCTTGATGACATCTATCAACAAATCGTCGTTCATGAGGCAGCGGAGCATATTTTTTTCGTGCATGGCTT
>JAITNA010000058.1 GCA_031290715.1 Eubacteriales Family XIII. Incertae Sedis bacterium
GCTTCACAAAAAGGCGTTTGAAAACAGCTATACGGCGGTATTCCTCTACGACGGGGAAACGCTGATCGGGCTCGGCCGCGCGATTTCGGACGGCGCTTACGAAGCGGCGATTTACGACATTGCCGTCGCGCCGGACTATCAGGGCAGGGGCCTTGGCAGGACGATCCTCGAAACGCTTCTTGCGGATCTGAAGGGATTCAACGCAATCCTGTTCGCCGCGCCCGGAAAAGTGCCTTTTTACGGACGGCTCGGATTCCGGAAAATGCGCACCGGGATGGCGTGTTTCACGAGCGCCGAAATGGCGGAAACGATCAGCGACGCGGTTGACATATAGATTTAATTTGCCGTCTGCGCGGGGGGCGCGATATGATAATAGCGCTATGCGTATACTGAAAAAAATCCTGAAAACTATTTTTGTCACGATTCTCATTCTCGCCGCCGCTGCCGCCGCGATCAACATCTATGTCGTCGCCTCCGTGAAAGATCATATCGGTTCGCCCGAACAGGCCGCCGCGTGGATCGCCGAGGAAGGAGCGGCTTCTTGTATTCTCGTCCTCGGCGCTTCCGTGGCGGGCGGGGAACCGAGCCCCATCCTCGCGCATCGTTTGGACGCGGGCTTGGAGATATTCTCACTGGGGGCGTCCGACATTCTGCTGCTATCAGGCGACAACGGCAGCGTCGAATACAACGAAGTGCAGGGCATGAAAAATTACATCCTGAAAAACGGCGGGGGCTGCGGCGCCGAGGACGCGAACATCTATCTTGATTACGCGGGGTTTTCCACCTATGACAGCGCCTATCGCTGCAAGAATATCTTTGAGGGCGAGCGGGTCGTCGTCGTCACGCAGCGTTACCACCTCTACCGCGCGCTCTATATTGCCGACAAACTCGGATTGGACGCTTATGGGGTCGCCGCCGAGGATATCAAAGGCGGCCAATTTGCGCGGGACGTCCGGGAGATTCCGGCGCGCGTCAAGGATTTTTTCCTTTCCCTTGCGAAAGGCAAGCCCGCCATCCTCGGGGAAAAAGTCCCCTTAGTCTATCCGTCCACGCAAGCCGCGCAAGCGGAATGAAGCGCCAAAGCGGACAAATTTCCGTCCTCGGGCACGCTCGATAAGGGCAATATTACCGTAAATCGCGAGCCGATCCCCACGCGGCTGTATACCTCCAGCGATCCGCCGTGCCGCTCCGCGATCTGTTTCGCGATGGCAAGGCCTAGGCCCGATCCGCCCGTATTGCGCGCCCGCGCCTCGTCCGCCCGCACGAAGCGGTCGAAAATATGCGGCAGCACGTCGGCGGGTATCCCCTGGCCCTCATCCTGCACCGCGACGCGAACACACGGCCCCACCGGGCTACCGGCGCCTTCGCGGTCTGTGAAGAGCGATAATGTAATGGCTCCGTCCGCCGGCGTGTATTTGATGCTGTTATCCACGAGAATGCGAAGAAGCTGTTTGATCAGGCCCGCGTCCCCCGTGATCCATACCGGGGTTTCCGGCAGTTTGGCCCGTATCTCATGCCCGCTGTCGATCATCAATTCCTCGCGCAGCACTTCCTCCATGAGGGCGCGTGCGTCGATCGGCCGCCGGCCTGTCTGCAGCGTATCGTTATCGCCGCGCGCTAAGAATAACAGCTGATTGACCAACTGTTTCATGGCGTCGGCTTCCGACTTGATGGCTTCAATGCTCTCTTTCAGCGTGTCCGGATCCTCGCTGCCCCAGCGCGAAAGCATATTGGCGTAGCCCTGAATCACCGCAATCGGCGTCCGGAGTTCGTGGGACGCGTCGGAAACGAACTTGGTCTGCGCTTCATAGGACGACTCCAGACGCCGCAGCATATCGTCTATGGCGACGGCGAGCGGGCGCAAATCCTCGCTCGCCGCGTCCGGGCCGAAATGCAGACCCATATCCCGCGCGTCCACGCGGCCGAGCGCTTCTGCCATGCGCCGGAGGGCTTCCGGGGAAGCCCCGCTGTCCGTGCCGGCCGCCGCGGCGTCCGAAGCCTCCTGCCACACACTGGCGTAGGCGTCGGTCGCCGCCCGAAGCTCCCGCAGAGGTTCCAACTGTTTCCGGATCGCCCCGCGCAATTTCGCCGTCGTGATGATCAGGCAGAGTACTTCGACGAGCCCGATGACAATCAAGATCGGATAGGAAGTCACGTCGAAATACCGGACGCCCCCCACCCACACGTGTACGCCCGTCAAGGCGTCTTTCAGCCAGTCGGGATCGTTCGGCAGCAAACCCGGATCGAGTGCGTAGACCGAAATGAAAAACGCGATCACGAGGTCAATCACGACGAAAGCCGCGATCTGCTCCCCGAGAATCGTCCCGGACAGCCGCCACGCAATCTTGCGGTGGCTCTTGTCTTTCGGCTCCCACGCCCCTTTGTTAAAGTCCGTCATCGCCGCTCCTCCTACACAATCTTGTATCCGACGCCGCGCACAGTCGTAATGAGTTTGATGTCAAATCGCTCATCGATCTTGCTGCGCAGGAAACGGATATAGACGTCTACCACGTTTGTTTCCCCGATAAAGTCGTATCCCCACACATGATTGAGCAGCGCGTCGCGGCTCATCACGCGCCCCTTGTTTTCAAGAAGGCAGTGCAGGAGTTCAAATTCCTTGTGCGTCAGTTCGACCTCCTCGCCGCCGCAGGTCGTCGTATGCGCGTCCGCGTCTAGCCGCACCGTGCCCTCGCCTACGCCCGCCGTCAGCGCATGGGAGTCCACCGCTCCGCCGCCCGTGCCGCCCGCGCGTTTGCGAATCGCCGCACGGATTCTCGCCAGCAATTCCTCAATAACAAAGGGCTTCGTTACATAGTCGTCCGCGCCGCTATCGAGCCCCAATACCTTGTCGACGGTTTCATCCCTTGCCGTCAGCAGGATCACGGGCGTAGCCTTTGACTTGCGCAGCCGCCGCAGCACCTCTATCCCGGATATGCCCGGAAGCATGACGTCTAAAAGGATCAGGTCGAAATCCGCGCCCTCCGCTTTCTCAAGACCCGCCGCCCCGTCGAAGGCTTTTTCCGTTTCATAATCCTCGTGGCCGAGCTCCAATTCGATCATGCGCGCGAGCTTTTCATCATCCTCGACAATCAGGATTTTTTCACTCATCGCCGTTCCATCCCCTTCCGTCGCCGCCGCCGTTATTGCCGCCGCCGTTTCTGTGCCGTTCGGCCTCTTTCGCTTTCTCCGCTTCGGCCGCTTCCCTCACTTCCTGCTTGATCCGATCCGCCGCTTCCGACACCCCGTCCATCGTCCGGTTGATCGCTTCCTTTCCCAGATTCGGCCCGCTGAAGTGATAGCGCCATCCGAAAAACAGCCCGATCGCAAGCAGCACGAGCGTAAGCCAAAACCACGGAATCAGCAAAATGATGAAAAACAGCACCGGGAAATGCACGATCCGCTCGCCCCTGCGCCAAATCTCAAAATAGTTGACGAGCGACGCGTGCAGCGCCTTTTTCAGAAACGCGCCGAAGCGCCGCATGAGATCATCAAAGCCCGTATGCTCGTCGCGATAAGTATAGTAATAATTATAAGAAGTTTTCCCGCCATTCTGATAGTAATGCCCGGAATAAGTATATCCCTGCTGCGGGCCGCCGCCGGGATTTGCCCCCGCGCCTGTGCCCGCGCCTGTTTGCGAGGCTCCGGCTCCCGGATTTGCAGGGCCGCCGCCGGGCGCGTTCCCGCCAAATCCGAAGCCGCCCCCGCCGCCGGCTGTGTTCCCGCCGGGTCCGGAGCCGTTCGCGTTCCCGCCGCCGGGCGCGTTTCCGGGCGCGCCGCCCTGTCCTGCCGCAGCGCTGCCCTGTCCGCTCATGCCCATGCCGGGGATCGGCCCCCGGCGCATCGGCACAGCGCCGACCGTACTGTAACCGGCGCCGTTTCCGTCCGCCCGGCCGCGGCTCTCAAGCAGAATCACCGCGTCGAGCAAATCGCCGCCCGCGGCGGCCAGTGTTTCCCGAGCCTCTTCATAGCTGATGCCGGTCTGCTGCCTAAGCCGTTCGATTTTCGCGACTGAAATTTCCATGATTGCATCCTTTCCGCGTCCAAATCCATTTTGGTTATGGATACATCTTACCGCGAAAGGGTTAACGAATCATAGCGTATAGATTAAAAAACGCTTAAAATAAATAATGTCATTCTTGGGCGCGAAGCGTCCCGAGAATCCAGTCGCAGCCTACACAAGCGCCCGCAGCGCAAGCAGATAGCTGTCGCCGCCGAAGCCCGCAATGATCCCCCTGCACACCGGCGCGATCACGGACGTATGCCGAAACTCCTCGCGCGCGGCCACATTTGAAAGATGCACCTCTGCCACAGGAGCGCTGACAGCAGAAACCGCGTCGCGAATGGCGATGGAATAATGTGTATAAGCCCCGGCGTTCAAGATGATGCCGTCCGCGCCGCCCGCCCGCTGTATCGCCGTCACGATCTCGCCTTCCACATTGCTCTGAAAAAACGTGCAGTCCGCGCCAAGCCCCGCCGCGGCCGCCGCAATGCGCGCGTTGATACCACTCAGCGTTTCCCCGCCGTAACGCTCCGGCTCCCGCTCCCCGAGCAGATTCAGATTTGGCCCATTGATTACCGCAATCGTTTTCATTCTTTTATCCCTGCCTGGTTACAAACAAAAATACACACCGCCGTTATCGCCGCCGCGCGGCAACAGTAATAGTATACACCTTTCCCCCGCAAATCGCCGTCCTTTTTGCTTTCCTTTGGTATCGCCTCTTTTGCAGCGCCGGAAGTGTCCGGGGTAATAAACGGTGTCTATTCAGACCTCCGGGAAAACTGCTGTCATTCCCGCGAATGCGGGAATCCAGTGACATATTTATCACTGGATTCTCGGGATCCACCGCAAGCGGCGGCCCCAAGAATGACAACATTTCAGCAGGGGTCTGAATAGACACAATAAACGTATCCGCACCGTTAAGGAAACACTGATTAATTCAGGTGTGCGGATTAATCAGCGTTTCATTAGATGATTTTTCAAAGCAAATTGCCCGGCGAAAGCTGCAATAGCGGTTTTGTGCTGCCGTAATTTTATTGACTCAAACCGTAGTCTGCGTCGTATAATATTATCTATAACAACGATTTGATCGCGCAAAGGAATTGAAAAAATGATCAATACGCCACTGACACGCAAAGCAATGATTCTCGCGTACAACGCGCACCACGGACAATCTGATATGGATGACGTACCGTATATTTATCACCCAATTCACTTGGCGGAACAGATGGAAACGGAAAGTGAAACAATTGCGGCGTTGTTGCACGACGTCGTGGAAGATACCGACGTCACGCTGTCCGATCTGGAGCGTGCGGGTTTTCCGAAAGAAGCCGTCGAAGCAGTTTCATTATTGACACACCTGAAGGGTGCGGACTATTGCGCCTATTTGGAAGCGGTGATAACAAATCCGATTTCGCTCAAAGTGAAACTCGCTGATCTTGCCCACAATTCGGATGAAACGCGGTTGGCGAGCCTTGACGACGC
>JAITNA010000085.1 GCA_031290715.1 Eubacteriales Family XIII. Incertae Sedis bacterium
TTGCTTTCGCCATTTCTGTGGTCTCCTTTTCAGCAAATCATTTCTTCTTTCGATCCTTTTTTACGTCTTTTGCCGCAATCATTATTCAACCACGAAAAGAGCGAAATGTCAATCAATCAGCGTGAAATTTGACATTTCGCCCCATTGTGTGTCCCCTACTTCACCTCCCAAGGCATAACAGTCCGCCCCAAATCAAAGCGGAAAAAGCGCGGCAGCCCCTCCGTGAGCAGCTCGCTTGTTTCGCCCGCCACGAGCGGCCGCAGATAGCGCAGCATTTCCGCGGAAACATCCGTACCATCCCGAACAATCCAGTCCGCCGGCACCTTCTTCTCCTTGTTGGCGATATCGTCGAGCCGGCCGACATCGTAACGCACCACATAGGGCACGTCGCTGATCCGCGCGATCGTGATCATGATATCCGACATCCCGTTGACCGCCGCCTCCACAGCCCGATACCCGCATTGATAAGACTCCTCCAAATCCACCGAACTGGCGCAGTGCGCCGCCGCCCGCTGCAGCGTGCTGAGCTGAATCGCCCGCGTCTTGAGCTTCGGCACATCCGCTTCCCTTTTGATCATCGCTTCAAGAACCGTCGCCGCGCCGCCAAGCGTCTTGTGCCCGAACATATCGGCCTCCGCCCCCGTATCCGCGAGATAGTTCCCCTGCGCGTCGTGAATCCCCTCGGACACCGCAATCAAGATGTGCGGCTCCTTCGCGAGCAGCGCCTTCACCTCCTTGATGAAAGCCGACGCATCGAAATCAACCTCCGGCAGATAGATCAAATGCGGCGCCGGCACCCCGCAGTCGCGGGCCAGTGCGCTCGCCGCCGTCAGCCATCCTGCGTTGCGCCCCATGATCTCCACGATCGTCGCCGCCGGCGCCGGGTACACCGTCGTATCGAGATAGACCTCCGCAACACTCGTCGCCACATAGCGCGCCGCGCTGCCGAAGCCCGGCGTATGGTCCGTCAGTTCCAAATCGTTGTCGATCGTCTTCGGAATCCCGACCGCCATGATATCCTCGCCCGCGTCCCGAAGGAAATCCGCCAGCTTGTTGACCGTATCCATCGAATCATTCCCGCCGTTATAAAAGAAATACTTGATGTTATAATCCTTCAAAATCTCAACGATTTGCCCATAGATTTCCTTGCCGCCCTTCGGGATCTTGTAGCGCGACGACCCAAGCGCGTGCGCCGGCGTATGAATCAGCAGGTCAAAATCCTCCGAAGTTTTCATCTGGTCGGAAATATTGATGATCCGCCGCTCCAGAAACCCCTGCATCCCGTTGACCGCCCCTAGGACATTGTCGATCCGCGTACTCGCCATCCCCCGCGCGATCGCACCCGTAATAGACGCGTTGATCGCAGACGACGGCCCCCCGCTCTGCGCAATCAGCATATTCGTTTTAGTCATAGCAACTCCCCGGCTCCCTTCCATACAATAACAATAACAATAATTTCGCTTCCCCTCATGAAAACAAGGCCAACGCTTTCGCCGCGACATTCTCCGCCGTGAATCCAAAACGCTCAAAAAGCGCCGGCGCGGGCGCGGAAGCCCCAAATCCATCCATCGTGACAAAGTCCCCGTCCAATCCGACATACCGGCCCCATGGCTGCCGAGAAGCCGCCTCAACCGCCACGCGCTTTGTCACAGACGGCGGCAGCACATCCCCGCGGTACGCGGCCGGCTGCCGTTCAAACACCTCCATCGACGGCATACTGACCACCCGCGCGTCAAGGCCCTTCTCCGCGAGAAGTTTTTTCGCGTCAAGGCAAACAGACACCTCGGAGCCGCTCGCCATGAGGATCACATCCGGGCTTTCCCCCGCCTCAAGCGAAAGGATATAGCCCCCTTTCATAGCGTCCTTGACATCTCCGCCGATCGGCGGCAAATTCTGCCGCGAGAGCGCGAACACCGACGGCACGCCCGAAGTCAGCGCCGAATAATAGGCCGCGCGCGTTTCATTGGCATCGGCGGGACGAAAAACTTGCACGCCCGGTATCGAGCGCAGCATAGCAAGCTGCTCGACCGGCTCATGCGTCGGGCCATCCTCGCCCACCCCGATGGAATCATGCGTGAAGATATAGAGAATCGGCAGCTTCATGAGCGCCGCAAGCCGGATCATCGGCTTCAAGTAATCAGAAAAAACAAGGAATGTACTCACATAGGGAATCAGCCCGCCATGCAGACACAGCCCCAACGCGATCGCGCCCATGCCCAGCTCCCGTACGCCAAAATGGATATTGCGCCCTTCCGGCGTCAATTTTGAAAAATCGCCCGCCTCCGTCAGCGCGGTCTTGTTTGACGGCGCCAAATCCGCGGAGCCGCCGATCAGCCACGGCATATCCTCTTTGACTGCGTTCAGAATACGCCCGGAAACACTGCGCGTCGCGTCCGCTTTCTCCTGAACCGCCGTTTCCGACAGGAAAGCCGCCGCGCCCTCGGGCAAGCCGCGCGCCGAATAGCGTTCAAACAGCGCGAAAGCATCCGGCTCCGCCGCCGCGTAGCTGTTTTTGAGCGCGTCCCAATCCGCGTTCGCCTTCCCGCCTTTCTCCGCTGACTCATGGTAATGATCGTAGATCTCGGGCGGCACATAAAACGCCTCGTCCCACGCCCACCCGAGGTTCTCGCGCAGGATTCTGACATTCTCCTCCCCGAGCGGCTCGCCGTGCGCGGACGCGCTGTCCTGCTTGGCCGGAACGCCGTAGCCGATGTGCGTATTGATCTTGATGAACGAGGGCCTTTTTTCGTCCGACTTCGCCATCACGATCGCCCGCCCGATCTCCTCCGTATCCGTCCCGTCCGCCACCTCGATCGTCCGGAATCCAAAAGCCTCAAAGCGTTTCATGACATCCTCGGTAAAAGCGAGGTCCGTACTGCCCTCAATGCTGATCCGGTTGGAATCGTACAGCACGATGAGTTTGGAAAGCCCGAGCGTCCCCGCAAGCGACATGGCCTCGGAGGAAATCCCCTCCATCAGACAGCCGTCGCCGCAAAGCGTGAACGTATAATGGTCAACGAGCGGCAAGCCGGGTTTGTTGAAAATTTTCGCAAGGTGAGCCTCCGCCATCGCCATGCCGACAGCCATGCCAAGCCCCGCGCCAAGCGGCCCCGTCGTCGCGTCGACGCCCTTTGTATGCCCGTATTCCGGATGGCCGGGCGTCAGCGACCCAAGCTGACGGAACGCCTTCAGCTGCTCGATCGTCACATCCTCATAGCCAAACAAATGCAGCGCCGCGTATAACATCGCGGAACCATGCCCCGCGGAAAGGACAAAACGGTCGCGGCCGAACCAATCCGGATTCTTCGGATTGTGCCGCAGATGACGCGCAAACAGTTCATAAATAATAGGCGCCGCCCCAAGCGGGAACCCGGGATGACCCGACTTCGCCTTCTCCACAGCATCCGCGGAAAGAATACGGATCGCATTTTCCGGCACAAACTTCGTCATGTTGTTTCTCCTTTATCGCATAATAATATTGCCATTTTGCTATATCCGCAGCGCCGACGAAAGCCGGACGCTGATCTCCCCGCTATCGTCCCACTCAGTCAAGATACGCACCGCCTCCGAAGCCGCCCGCGCCGACTTCTCCTCACCGCCCGTTTCTCCCCACTTATCCGTCACGCGGTTGGACACCACGGCGAGAATCGCCCCCATGCGCAGCCCGTGCAAACGCCCCACGACATATTGCCCCGCCGCTTCCATCTCAATATTGAGTACGCCGGCGCTCCTCAAATCAGGCACAAGATGCTCCGCAAAAGACGGCCAGTACCCGCGATGTTCACCGATCGGCCTGCCCTGCCCGATATAAAACGAACCGGCCGTATAGCCAATCCCGACGCCGTAACGATACCCGAGATTCTCGCAGGCCTGCATGAGCGCCATCGCCACAACCTGATCCGCCGCCGCG
Source organism: Eubacteriales Family XIII. Incertae Sedis bacterium (assembly GCA_031290715.1). Taxonomy (GTDB): domain Bacteria; phylum Bacillota; class Clostridia; order Peptostreptococcales; family Anaerovoracaceae; genus JAITNA01. The sequence goes on from JAITNA010000085.1 coordinate 3,911, forward strand.
GGATACTCCGGGCCGATATAGGTATCGGATGTCCCGTCCCGGCGCACACAAGCGGACGGAATGATGAGATCCCCAAGGTCATACTGCGGCTGGATACAGCCCGTCGTACCGACGCGAATGCAGGTATGAACACTGAGCGTCGAGAGTTCATGAATACAAATCTCGCTGCTCGCCGCGCCGATGCCCGTAGAGGTCGCCGCGATCGGAACGCCCCGGTACGTACCCGCGACCGTCTTGTATTCCCGGTAAGACGCGACCTCCCGCGCCGCGTCCCAATCCTTCGCAATCAAAAGCGTCCGCTCCGGCGCCCCCGGCAAAATGACATATGGGGGCACATCCCCAAGGGCAAGCCTCAGATGATAGACCCTGCCGCTGTCGTCCGTCGGCGCGGAAGCCCTGTTATTCCAATCCGTCAAAATACCCTCCATCTTCTTACCGGGGTTCCGGTACCAACTTACCACGCTGCCGCCGGTAACATTTTCACCGCCGCGCCATGAATGGCGCAGTACGCATCGCATTCCAAAAGCTCAAGCATCGCGTAGGCTGCGTTCAGGTCCCCGCCCGCAACAACGACGCCGTGCCGCGGCAAAATCCCCGCCAAAGCGCCCTCCGCGAGCTTCCCGCGCCGTGCCGCATAGTAAGCGATCACATTGTCTGCCATTTCCGGCGTACACATCGGCGCAAAGTCGATGAGCCCCGCGGCCCCGGCGCCCTCTGTCGCCTCCGTCATACTCGGGATCTCCCGCTCTGCCGCTGCAAACACCATGCAGTTCATCGGATGGGCATGAATCACAGCCCCGATCCCGGGAAATCCCTTGAGCAAGCCAATATGCATATCCGTTTCCCGCGAAAGCGCGCCCTCCCCCTCCAGAATATTCGCATCATAATCAATGAGCAGAATATCCTGCGGCGAAAGCCGACAATGCTTCTCCTCCGCCATCTTCGTCGGGGAAATCAAAAGCGTCCCCGTCCCGGCGCGCACACAAAAATTGCCGCCATAAGCATTCGTCAGCCGACGCTCCCAAAGCAGCCCGGCGACCTCGCACATCGCCTCCCGCTCAAACAAATAAGACAAATCATCCATAAACACAATTCT
>JAITNA010000149.1 GCA_031290715.1 Eubacteriales Family XIII. Incertae Sedis bacterium
GCAAAGACCATCCCCATCATCGCGATGACCGCCAATGTGTTCAGGAAGGACATCGACAAATGTCTGGCCGCGGGCATGAACGACCACGTCGGGAAACCGATCGACATCGAGCAGCTGTACCTGAAGCTGAAACGGCAGCTGCAGCGAGCCGGGATGGGCGGGTGATGGGGCGCGGGCGGCTATGATTTTGCGGGCGGACTGATGAACATACCCCTCTACGCAATAGAAGCTGTGAAATATCTTTTAAAAGGGATATAATAGTTCTATAAAAAGAACTGGGAAATCACTGATTTTGCGCGAGGCGGACGATGAGCACGGAGAGCAATCCATTCTATTTGCCGGATACGGAGATCGACGGTTTTTACGCGGGCACCTCGGTGCGCGCGCAGGAGCTGTTCGGCTGCGTCTACCTTGCGGAAGCGAAGGCGTACCGTTTTTGTGTCTGGGCGCCGGGCGCGCGGTCGGTCAGCCTTGTCGGGGATTTCAACGAGTGGGACGGCGGCGGGGACGTCATGGAGGTTTATCGCGGCCTGTGGGTGCGGCTCACGGACCGGCCCCAAAACGGGGATCATTACAAATACCGCATCGAGGGCGCGGACGGTTCCGTCGTCCTGAAGGCCGATCCCTACGCGCGGTACGCGGAAACGGCCCCGGAAACGGCGTCGAAGGTCTGGGACACGGGCGGCTATACGTGGCGGGACGAGGGCTATCTCAAGAAGCGCGCCGAAACGGATATTCAGCACGCGCCGGTTTCGATCTACGAGCTGCACATCGGTTCATGGCGGCTCCCGGAGGGCTGTGAATTTCCGGCGTACCGCCATGTCGCGGACGAGCTTGCCGTCTATGTGAAGGACCTGGGCTTCACGCATGTCGAGCTCATGCCGATCAACGAATATCCCTTTGACGGGTCTTGGGGATATCAGGTCACGGGCTTCTTCGCGATCACGGCGCGCTTTGGGACGCCGCAGGATTTCATGTACTTTGTCGACCGTTTGCACGAGGCCGGCATCGGCGTGATCGTCGACTGGGTCCCGGCCCATTTCCCGAAGGACCGGCACGGGCTGCCGCATTTTGACGGGTCGTGGCTCTACGAGCATGCGGACGCGCTGCGGCGCGAGCACCCGCAGTGGGGGACGTACGAGTTCAATTACCACCGGCCCGAGGTGAAAAGCTTCCTTATTTCGAGCGCGCTCTTCCTCATCGAACAATATCATATCGACGGGCTTCGCGTGGACGCGGTGAGTTCCATGCTCTATCTCGATTACGGGCGCGAGGGGGCGTTCATCCGCAACCGGGACGGCGGGAACATCGACTATGACGCCGTGGATTTTTTGCGCGGCCTGAATACGGCTGTCCTCGGCGGGCGCCCCGGCGTGATGACCATCGCGGAGGAATCGACGTCCTATCCGCTCGTGACGCGCCCGCCCTATGCCGGCGGCCTTGGCTTCACCTTCAAGTGGAATATGGGCTTCATGCACGACACCTTGGACTATCTGAAGATCGACCCCTATTTCCGGCACGGCGCCCATGACAAAATGACATTCTCCATGTACTACGCGTTCAGCGAAAACTTTATTCTGCCTTATTCGCACGACGAGGTCGTCCACGGCAAGGCTTCGATGATCGGAAAAATGTACGGCGATTACGCGGACAAGTTTTCCGCTTTGCGTACCCTGTACGGCTATCTCTACGGGCACCCCGGCAAGAAGCTGATGTTCATGGGCTCGGAATTCGCGCAGTTCATCGAGTGGGATTACAAAAAAGAGCTCGACTGGTTTCTGCTCGATTACGAAGCCCACGCCGGCATGCGGGCCTGGGTGCGCGCCCTGAACAAACTGTACCGAAAGGAAAGCGCGCTTTACCGGGTCGATGACAGCTGGGACGGATTTCAATGGCTCAACGTGGAGGACCGGCGCAACAATGTGTTCGCGTTCCTGCGCAGCGACGGGGACCGGCACATTGTGTGTGTGTATAATTTTTCCCCGGTCGGGCATGAGGGCTATCATGTGGCCTTGCCGCGCCCCGGCCGCCTGAGCCTGCTTTTGTCGAGCGATGAACCGCCTTACGCGGGCAAAGGGTCAAAGGTGAAAAGCCGCGCTTCCGCGAAAGATGTATTTCTGAACGGCCTGCCGTTTGCGGCGACATTATCCGTGCCGCCGCTCAGCGTGATGTTTTATCGATATATTACGACAGAAAAAGCAGAGAAAAAGGAGAGTGATCACCATGCGTAGAAAGAAAAAGACGGTAGCCATGCTCCTGGCGGGGGGGCAGGGCAGCAGGTTGGGCGTACTCACGGCCTTGCGCGCCAAGCCGGCGGTGACCTACGGCGGGAAATACCGCATTATCGACTTCCCCCTCTCCAACTGTACGCACTCGGGTATTGATACCGTCGGGGTGCTGACGCAGTACCGCCCGCTGGAGCTCAACACGTACATCGGGACGGGCGGCGCCTGGGACCTCGATACGATGTCGGGCGGGGCCTATGTCCTGCCGCCTTTCGTCAAGGGCGACTCCGGCGAATGGTACTCGGGGACGGCCAACGCCATCTATCAAAATGTCGGCTTTATCGAGCAGTTCGACCCGGACAATCTGCTTGTGCTTTCGGGCGATCATATCTACAAGATGAATTACAAATGGATGATCGCCGCCCATGAGGAGAAAGGCGCGGACGCGACCATCGCCGTCATTCCCGTGCCCATCGAGGAAGCTTCGCGCTTCGGCATTATGGATACGGACGAGGAGCTTCGCATCCTCGAATTTGAGGAAAAGCCGGAAGAGCCGAAGAGCAATCTCGCGTCGATGGGCGTCTACGTGTTCAAATGGGAAACGGTCAAAAAGTATCTGCGCGAGGACAAGCTGGACCCGGATTCCGATAATGATTTCGGCAAGAATATCATCCCCGCCATGCTCGAGGGGGGCGAAAAACTGTACGCTTATGAGTTCGGCGGCTACTGGAAAGACGTCGGGACGATTCAGTCGCTGTGGGAAGCCAATATGGAGCTGCTCACCACGGCGCCGCCCTTCAATCTCTACGATGGGCCGTGGCGGATTTTCTCGCAGAACCTGAACGACCCGCCGCATTTTGTGGACAGCGAAGCGACGATCGAAAACAGCATTATTTGCGAGGGCTGCGCGATCTACGGGACTGTGGAGAACAGCATTCTGTCCTCGGGCGTGACCGTGGAGCGGAACGCGCTTGTGAAAGACAGCATTATCATGAGCGACACGACCGTCGAGTCGGACGCCCGTGTCGTCATGAGCATTGTGGATGAAGAGGTGCGCGTCGGCAAAGGCGCGTCGGTCGGCGAAGAGCAAGCGTATGAGCTTGCGGAGAAACAGATCACGGTAGTCGGCAAGGGGGCTCGTATCGAAGAAGGGGCGATCATCGAAGCCGGAAAGGAGGTGCCTTATGTATCGTGAAGCATTCGGTCTGATCTACGCGGGGGAGGATGCCGCCGCCCTGCGGGAGCTCGTAGACCAAAGGACCGTCGGCGCGCTGCCGATCGGCGGCAAGTACCGCGTCATTGATTTTCCGCTGTCCAATATGGTCAACTCGGACATCCGGAAGGTCGGCGTGATCACAAGCCGCAACTACAATTCGCTCATGGACCATCTGAGTTCGGGCAAGGCCTGGGACCTTTCGCGAAAGAGCGACGGGCTGTTCATCTTCACGCCGTATTCCCTGCGCGAAACGCCGGGCGTCTTTCGCGGCAAGGTGGAAGCGCTGAAAAGCTGCATGGGTTATATCCGCCGGGCCAAGCAGGAATATTGCGTCATGACGGAAACGAGTTTTGTTTTCAACATCAATTTTGACGAGATGATGCGCAGCCATTGCGAGAGCGGGGCCGATCTTACCATTCTCTACCACAAGGCAGAGCCTGTACACGGGGACGGCGATCAATTCCACGAGGTCTTTCTCGATGTCGGCGAAGACGGCCGCGTGCGGGGGATCGAGGTTGACCCCATGCTGCCCACCCTATCCGCGCGCAGTATGAAAACCTACATCGTCCGGAAGGACGTCCTCATCTATCTTGTCGACGACAGCTTTGCGAAAGGCGAGTTCAAATTCAGTGAGAATCTGCTTCGCAATAACATAGACCGGATCAAGATGATGGCGTTTGAGCACAAGGGTTACGTCGGGACAATGCGTTCCGTGGCATCCTACTTTCGCGTCAATATGGATCTGCTCGACCCGAAAATCCGCGGGGAGCTGTTCACTTCCAAAAACAGGATATACACGAAGGTCAAGGATTCCGTTCCCGCAAAATATACGAAGAGCGCCGCGGTCAAGAACAGCCTTGTGGCCAACGGCTGTATTATTGAAGGGCGTGTCGAAAACTCTGTCCTGTTCCGGGACGTCCACGTCGGAAAGGACGCGGTGATCCGCAACAGCATTATTTTGGCCAATACCGATGTGGCCGAAGAAGCGGACCTTGAATACGCGATTCTCGACAAGAATGTGAACGTGCGGCAGCGGCGGCGGCTTGTCGGCAACAGCGAATTTCCGATGGTGATCCGAAAGGGAGGTTTGGTATGAGCGCGCCGAGGGTCCTCATCGTCGCGTCCGAGGGAATGCCTTTCGTCAAAACGGGCGGGCTCGCGGACGTCGTCGGCGCGCTGCCGAAAGCGCTGAAGGAAGCCGGCGTGGACGCGGCCGTCATGATGCCCAAGCACAGCAAGATACGGCGGGAACATCAAGACGAGCTCGAAACGGTCGCGACGACGACTTTTCATCTGGGCTGGCGGGAGAAATACCTCGGCATTCAGACGATGGAAGCGGGCGGGATCCCTTATTATTTCATTGATAACGAGGACTACTTCAGCGGGGCGGTGTACCTTGGCGGCGACACCGAAAACGAGCAGTACCTCTATTTTTGCAAGGCGGTCTGCGAAGCGCTGTCGCTCATTGATTTCAGCCCGGACATCCTGCACCTGAACGACTGGCATACGGGCATGATTCCGCTGCTTGTGCGGACGCAGTACGCGGAGCGCTTTGAAAAGAATGTGCGGCTTCTGTTCACGATTCACAACATTCAGTTTCAGGGCATGATGGGTTTTGAGGTCATGAAGGACATGCTGAATATCCCGGATTTCTACAATACGCCGGAGTTTGCCGAAGCGGGGGGCTGCGCCAATATGATGAAGGCGGCCCTCGTGTTTTCGGACAAGATTTCCACCGTCAGCCCCGGCTACGCGCACGAGATCATGAACGCTTATTTCGGGCTCGGGATGGAGGGGATTCTTTCCGCGCGCAGGCACGATGTGGTGGGCATTCTGAACGGAATCGACACGGAGGAATTTGATCCGGGGGCGGACCCGGCGATCCTCGGGCATTTCACCGCGGCCAACCTGACAAACAAACGGCTGTGCAAGCGGGCGCTGCGCGATGAGTTTGACCTTGATATCCGGCTGACGACGCCCATCATCGGCATGGTCACAAGGCTGACGTCGCAGAAGGGGCTCGACCTTGTGCGTTACGCGCTTGAGGAGCTGCTGCAGGAGGATGTCGCTTTCATCCTGCTTGGCAGCGGGGACGCGGCGTATCAGGATTTCTTCCATTATATCGCGGCGAAGTACCCGGCCCGGACGGGCGTGTACATCGGCTACGACGAAGTGCTGGCCCACCGCGTCTACGCGGGCTGCGATTTCCTGCTCATGCCGTCCCGCTTTGAACCCTGCGGCCTGTCGCAGATGATCGCGCAGCGATACGGGACCCTGCCCATCGTCCGGAAAACCGGCGGGCTTGTCGACACGGTGGAGCCGTACAACAAATTCACGGGCGAGGGAACGGGATTCTCCTTCGGGACGTTCAACGCGCACGACATGATGGCGGCGGTCCGGCTGGCGCTCAGCGTCTATCGGGACAAGGCGGCTTTGCGGAAACTGCGCAAAAATGCTATGCTATCAGACAATAGTTTCAAACGGTCGGCAGAGCAGTATAAAGCATTGTACAAATCAATGCGGTAGCAAAAACCTTGTCATTCCCGCGAATGCGGGAATCCAGAGATAAATATGCCACTGGATTCCCGCATTCGCGGGAATGACAAGGTAGGACACTGGATTCCCGCATTCGCGGGAATGACAATGTAGGACACTGGATTCCCGCATTCGCGGGAATGACAAGGTGTCGTGCGGGGAATGACAATAGTTATCAAGTGATGAAAAACGAGGTGGGAATGACAACGGAGTACAACAAAGACACGGTCCGGGACGAAATCGTCAAGAAGCTCAGGCGCAGTCTTGGCCTTACGCCGGACGAAGCGACCAAAGAAGATATGTATCAGGCAGTCGGCCTTAGCGTTCGTGATATCATCATGGACAAATGGGCCGACTCCCTTAAAGAAGTCCACAAGCAAGGCGCGAAAAGATTATATTATCTTTCCGCGGAGTTCCTCATGGGCCGGGCGCTTGTCAACAATATGATCAACCTCGACCTCTATGACGCGTACCGGGACGCCCTGACGGATTTGGGTACGGACCTCGGCGAGATCGAGGAGCAGGAAGCCGACGCGGGCCTTGGCAACGGAGGGCTCGGCCGCTTGGCCGCGTGCTTCCTCGATTCCCTTTCCACGCTCGAAATGCCCGTTACGGGCTGCTGCATCCGCTATGAACACGGGCTGTTCCGTCAAAAAATCGTGGACGGCCGTCAAGTCGAGGTGGACGATAATTGGCTCGAGAACGGCAATATATGGGAAATCGCCCGCCCGGACGACAAGGTGGAGGTGAAGTACGGCGGCCACGTCGAAGAGATTTGGACGGAGCATGGCTTGTCCGTGGAACACAGCGGCTATACGAGCGTGATGGCCTATCCTTACGACTACCCGGTCATCGGCTATGAGAGCAACGTCCCCGCGACGCTCCGGCTTTGGGAAGCGCGGGCCAAGACAGAAATCGATATGTCCTACTTCAACAAAGGCGATTACGCGCGGGCCGTGGAGGAAAGCGCCTTGGTAGAAGCCGTGTCGCAGGTGCTGTACCCGGAGGACAACCACGAACCGGGCCGGCTGCTCAGGCTCAAGCAATTCTACTTCTTCACCTCGGCGTCCATGCAATTTCTCGTCAATAGTCATAAAAGACATCATCAAGACGTGCGCTCCCTGCCCGACAATTACACGATTCAAATCAACGATACCCACCCGACCTTGGCGATTCCCGAACTGATTCGCATTTTGATGGACGACGAGGGGCTGACGTGGGACGAGGCGACGGATATCGCGTACCGGATGTTCAACTATACGAACCACACGATCATGAGCGAAGCTTTGGAACGTTGGAACGAGAACATGTTTCGCGGGCTCCTGCCGCGTATCCACAAGATTATTACAGTAATTGACCAGCGTTTTCGCGACCGTATCTGGGAGAAGTGGCCGGGCGACTGGAACAAGATGAACGAGCTTTCGATCATCGGCGGCGGGGAGATCCGCATGGCCAATCTGTGCATCGCGGTCTGCGGGAAGGTCAACGGCGTTTCGCGGCTTCACGCGGGGATCATCAAGACGAGGACGTTCCGCGATTTCTATATCCTCTTCCCGGACAAGTTCCTCGGCGTGACGAACGGAATCACGACAAGGCGCTGGCTCGCGAAAGCCAACATGCCGCTGACGAAGGTGATTTCGGAGCGGATCGGCAGGGATTTCCTCAAGGATTATACGCGCTTTGAGCAGCTTCGGGACTACGCGGACGATACGGCATTTCACCTTGCGGCGGGCGAGGTCAAACGGCTGAACAAGGTGCGTCTGCGCGATTTGATTTACGAGAAACAGGGGATCGAGCTCAATCCGGATATGATCTTCGACGTGCAGGCCAAGCGGTTGCATGAATACAAACGGCAGCTTCTGAAGCTTCTTCATATCCTGCACCTCTACTTCACGGTCAAGACGGACCGGAGCGCGAAGATCACGCCGTCGGCGTTCCTGTTCGCGGCGAAGGCCGCGCCGGGCTACTACATGGCCAAGGAGATCATCCGCCTGATCAATTCGGCGGCCGAGCTCATCAACGGCGACCCGGATGTGCGCGATCTGCTGAAGATTGTGTTCATCGAAAACTACAGCGTGTCCGTCGCGGAGGTGCTCATCCCGGCCACGGACGTCAGCGAGCAAATCTCGACGGCGGGCCTTGAAGCGTCGGGGACGGGCAATATGAAATTCATGCTGAACGGGGCGGTCACGATCGGCACGATGGACGGCGCCAATGTGGAAATCCATGACGCGGTCGGGCCGGACGGCATCTTCATCTTCGGCGCCGCGGTAGAGGAGATCGAGCAGATGGACCGTTTCGGCTCCTATCAGCCGTACCGCGCCTACGAGGAAAACCCGGACATCCGGCGCGTACTCGACAGCCTGATCAGCGGGATTCTGCCCGCACAGTCCGGCAAGCAGTTCCACGATGTGTACAATTCCCTGATCTTTGACGGGCAGGGGCGGGCGGACAAATATTATCTGCTGCACGATTTCGCTTCGTATGACGAGGTCTACCGCAAGCTGACGGCCGCCTATGAGGACCGCACGCGATGGATGCGCATGTCGGCGAGGAACACGATCTGCTCGGGGATATTCTCTTCCGACCGGACCATCCGCGAATACGCGGAGCAGGTGTGGCATCTCGAAAGGCTGCGGTAACTATGGATTCGATTACTTTCGGCAGCGTCACGATCAGCGATGTCAACATCGTACACGACAGCGCGAAGGAGCGGTATCGTCAGCCGTTCGGCGCGGTGGCGGCCGGGACGGAGGTACGGCTTTCCCTCCAGATCAACGGCCTTCATATCGAGCGGGCGCTGCTCTGCGTGATTCGCGACGGCGCCGCTTCCCGTATCGAGCTCTACGCGGACGGCAACCTGCTCTCGGCGCGCTACGTCATGCCGCAGACAGGCTGCGTCCTCTGGTACTGGTTCGAGATCGTCCTGCGGGATGGCAGCGTGGCTTATTACGGCTCGGAAACCGGTGATAACAGCGGTCTTGGGCGTATCTACCGAAATCCGCCGCCCTCCTTTCAAATAACGGTGCACGAGTCGGGCTTTGTCACGCCGGCTTGGGCGAAAAAGGCCATTCTCTATCAGATTTTCCCCGACCGTTTTCATCGCGGCGACCCGGAAAGTGCGCGCGCGGGCGTTCTTCAGCACAGGGAAAAGGGGCGCGGCGAGATCGAGCTTCACGAGCAGTGGGACGAAACGCCGGTGTACACGGCGAAGGACGGGCGGCTCTACTATATGCCGAGCGATGTTTTCGGCGGCGACTTGGCGGGGATCCGGCAGCGCTTGCCTTATCTAAAAGAGCTCGGCGTCACGCTCATCTACCTCAACCCCATCTTTGAAGCGGCATCCAACCATCGTTACAATACGGGGGATTATCGGAAAATCGATCCGATTCTCGGGGACGAAGCGGCGTTTTCCGCGCTTGTCCGCGAAGCGCGGGCCCACGGGATCCGCTTGATTTTGGACGGCGTGTTTTCGCATACGGGCGACGACAGCGTGTACTTCAACCGCTACGGCCGCTACGATTCGGTGGGGGCGTATCAGAGCGAATCGTCGCCGTATTTCGGGTGGTACAAGTTCAGCTCGTTCCCGGACAAATATGAAAGCTGGTGGGGTTTTGAATCCTTGCCGGAGGTCAATGAATACAACGCGGAGTGGATTGATTTCATCATCGAAAACGAGGACAGCGTACTGGCGCACTGGATTTCACTGGGCGCCGGCGGGTTTCGGCTCGACGTCGCGGACGAGCTGCCCGACGATACGGTCGAGCGGATACGCGGGGCGCTGAAGCGCGCGGACGGGGACGCGTTCCTGCTCGGGGAGGTCTGGGAGGACGCGACGACGAAACAGAGCTATCAGATCCCGCGGCGCTACGCGCTCGGCGGCGGGCTCGACTCCGTGATGAACTACCCGTTCCTGACGCGGACGGCGGATTTTCTGATGGGGCGTATCAACGCCTATACCTACCGCAAGTTTCTTGTCAGCCAACGGCTCAACTACCCGAAAGAGATGTATTACACCCTCATGAATCTGCTTTCGTCGCATGATGTCCCGCGGATTCGGACGGTGCTGTCGCGGGAGGTGAACCCGCAGGGCATGACGCGGGAGCAGCAAGCCGTGTACGAGGTCACGCCCGCGGAAAACGCGCTCGGGGCCAGGCGGCAGGGCTTGGCGGCGGCCATTCAGTTTTCGCTGCCGGGGATTCCTTCTGTCTACTACGGCGATGAGGTCGGCATGACGGGGCTTCTCGACCCGTTCAACCGCAAGACTTGGCGGGAGGAGCATCCCGCGATCTTGGGTTGGTACAAAAAGCTCGCCGCGCTCCGGCGCGCGCACCCGGTCCTCAGCACGGGGCATGCGCTGTTTTATTCCACGAACGGGAATGTGTTCGGTGTGCTGCGCTATACGATCGGCGGCCGGGACGCGTTTGGGGAGGAGATCGGAATGGACGCGGTTCTGACCGTCGTCAACCCCTCTCCCGTTTCGCACCGCATTGTCATTGATCTGGCGCAGGAGAAGGAATGCCTGCCGTTTGAACACCTCGAGATCATCAGGAGCCTCAAGGGGACGATGGCTGAAAGTTTGGTTCAAAGCCGTACGGTCCCGATGGAAAGCGGTTTGCTCGACATCCGGATGGAGCCGTATACGGCCGACATCCTGCGGCTGAGTTGGGACGCGGCCGATGGCGGCGAGTAACTGCGCCCGGCGGGCGGGGATTTTGCTGCCTGTCACCGCGCTGCCGTCCGCGGGCGGGATCGGGACGCTCGGCGCGTCGGCTTACGAATTTGTGGATTTTCTGGCGGCGGCGGGACAGAGTATCTGGCAAGCACTGCCGATCGGCCCCGTTGGATTCGGCCATAGCCCCTATCAGGCGTCATCGGCGTTCGCGGGCAATCCTTGGCTCATTGATATCGAGGGGCTTGTGCGGGACGGCTTGGTCACGAAGCGGGAAGCGTCGGCGTTTTTTGCGGCGGGCGTTGGGCGCGGCGGCGGGCGTGTGAGCGCTGATGTGAATGTGAACGCTGATGTGAATGCGCGGGCCGGCGGGCGCGCGGGTGCGGCGGCGTATGAATTTCAGCGAAAGTATAAGGAACCGCTGCTTTTGGCGGCGGCGCGGCGTTTGGACGGCAGGGGCGCCGCCTATCGAAAGTTTTTGAAAGAATCCGGCGACTGGGCGGAAGCGTTTGCGCTGTATTCCGCGGCGGCGGCCGGACTCGGCGGCGCGCCGCTTGCTTCCTGGCCGAAGCGTCTGCGCAATCCGGCCGCGGCTGTGCTCACGGAACTCCGGGAGATGTATGCGGAGGAAATCGAATGCACGAAACGCATACAGTATCTTTTTTTCTCGCAGTGGAAAAATCTCAAAAGCTACGCGAATCTGAAAGGCGTGGGAATCGTGGGCGACCTGCCCCTGTATGTTTCGGCGGACTCGGCTGATTTTTGGCTTCACCGCCCGGTGTTCGACGTCGGGCGGGATGGGCTTCCCGCCGCGGTGGGGGGTGTGCCGCCCGATGATTTTTCGGAGGATGGGCAGGTCTGGAACAATCCCGTCTTTGCGTGGGGCCGGCACAAAAAAGAGGTGTTTGATTGGTGGCGATTGCGCCTTTTGCAGGCTTCGCGGCTCTACGACGGGGTGCGTATCGACCATTTCCGCGGCTTTTCCGAATATTTCGCGATCCCGGTTTCGGCGGCGGGTGTGCGTGTGAGCGGCGCGGCGGGCGGCTCCGGGGCGAAGTATGAGGGAAGCGCCGGGGCAAAGTGCGCACGGGGGGCTGCGGCGTCGTCGGGCGTATGGCGTCCGGGGCCGGGCAAGGCGTTTATTGATTTCACGCGCTCGCACTTTCCCGGGCTATGGATCATCGCGGAGAATCTCGGTTCGCTGACGGAGGAAGCGGAGGATTTGCTTTGCTACAGCGGCTTCCCCGGTATGAAGGTGCTGCAATTTGCGTTTTCGGGGGATTCGGATAATAGATATCTGCCGCACAACATCGAGGAAAACTGCGTCGTCTACACGGGGACGCACGACAACAATACGGTCAAGGGTTGGGCGCGGGAGCTTTCACAGGGGCAGGCGGATTTCGCGCTCCGGTATCTGGGGCTTTCGCGCCGCTTAGAACTGCCGTCCGCGCTCATCCGCGCCGCGCTCGCGAGCAGGGCGGACACGGCGATCATTCCGATGCAGGACTGGCTCGGGCTTGGGGCCGCTTCGCGCGTCAATACGCCGGGGACGATCGGCGGGCGCAACTGGAAGTGGCGGCTCGCGGAGGGTACGCTGACGGAGGGACTGGCCGAACGAATCCGGGCGTGCACGAAAGAGCTGTATGGGCGGTAGAGGGATCGCCCTACTTGGAATGAACCGCCCGAAACTGTAAACAACTTATATTCAGAAGGCAGCACTTTTCGAAATATTACATTGTTCAAAACAGATCCAAAAACAGAACTAATCATCCTTGTTAGTTCAAATTGGCCATTATCATAATAGACAATAACATTGTCAAAAGCGGCAAATATCTGTAGATGTTCCAACAAAAATCTATAAAGCTGTTTCGATAACATCGCATTCAACTCAACAGTATCGTTAGCTTGTTTCTTATTCGCTACGATCATTTTGTATGATACATCAGCATGACGGAAAAAAGTGAAAAGTGCATTGAAGATTTTCCTTCGCCAATCTATATTCATATATACATAGTCAAATTCGCGCCGAACTAATGGAGAGGTATGAATCGCTCTGTCGGGTATCCCCAATTGCCTTAAAACCGAATCGAGCCGATTCATGTTTTCGGAAAGGTTTGAACTTTGATCATGGAATACAAGGCTGAAAATGTAATAGGGCGAGGTTTTGCTATGCAAGCTGAATTGCCCGGATTCATCGATGAAAACGCTGAGATTTGCCATATCACCTTTTAGAGATCCTCTTTTCACTGTCAAATAAAAAAGCGGGGACATTCCCCGCCGCGGGTGGGCCAGGGCCTTTCAGCCAGCCCAGTGGGCAACTTGCGTTGCTGTAAATAAATTATACAAGGTTTTCGTACGAAACGTCAAGGGCAAAAACGGGTTGTCGGGATGTGTTTCGCGGATATATAATGTAATAAATTGTCGGTTTTGAATGGAGGAAATGACTATGGGATTGTTTGATCGGTTTCGGAAGGCCGAGGCGGGCGCTGCGGACGATGGGGTACTCTGCTTTGCGGCGAGGACGGAGAAGTTTTGGGTCTGGTTTTCCGAACATGAGGGGGAGATCGACGATTTTCTGGCTCATCAATCGGAATACGACGCGGAGAAAGCGGAAACGTTCGTTGCTTTTCTTTCGGAGGGGGTCGGCTTGATTTCGGAGGATATTCACTTCAATATCGGCGGGGAGCACGAGTTCACATTCACGATTTCGGGAGATTCTTATCTCTTCTTTTTACTGCCCTATATTATTTCCCGCATGCCGGGGCAATACCGGGAGAAGTGGCGGTTTTTTGCGGGGATGCCGGGGTCGGACGGCGCGAATTTCGGCTTTCAGATGTCCGATATCGATACGGATTTCGAGCATATTTTCGTTTCCTGCAAACCTTCGGAAACGGAGAAAAAAGCGGATGTGCGGTTTTGGTCGCAGGCGTTTGACGACGCGGACGATGAGCGCGCCTACGGGTTTTTCTATATCGCGATGGAGAATGCCATCGGGGAAACGCTTGCCTATGTGGGCATAGAATCCGCGGAGCGCGCGGACAGCCTTGAAGAGGATATGGTCCCGCTGACGCAGTTCGGCGAAAAACTCCGGGCTCTTGTGCTTGAGGACGGGGAGGGGCCGGATCCTGTTTCGCGGTATTTTGTTTATCAAATCGACGCGAAAGGCGGGGATACGCGCGCGGCGGATGTATTCATCGGAACGGGGAATTTTTCGCGGATTATCGACGCGTATTACGGCGGGGACGCGAAGGCGTTCGGCGAGTTCTCGGACTGCGGGGCGATTCCTGTTTTCTTATATTATCGCCTTGACGCGGCGTGCGCGAACCCGATTGAAGAACGCAACGCGATCACGGACCGGCTTCTGCTCGATGTACTCGGAGAGCAGGGCAGCGGCCTTGAATCGGGCTTGCTGTTTGGAAGCGCGATGGGACGGAAACACGCGTATATCGATTTGCTGCTTTTTGACCGGGAGCGCTTTGCGGAAAAGGCAAAGGCGGCGTTGGTGGATTATCCTTATACGTTTTTCCTCTCGGAGTTCAAGCCCGGCGGGAAAACGGAAGAGCTTTGCCAAGGGACGGGGCAGGCGCGGGCTTTGGGCGCCGCCGGAGGGCCGGCCGCGGACGATATAGCCGAGGGGACGGCTGCGGACGCCGGCACGGGCGGGCGCGCGGAGCTTTTGCGCACGCTGAACGAGCTTCACGCGAACGGGAAGTATACCGACATCGTGCGGACGATAGAGCAAATCCCCCCGAACGAATGGGACTATGAACTGACCAACCATCTGGCGCGGGCTTACAACAATTTGGAAGACTATCAGAAGGCGCTTGCCTTGCTTGAGTCTGTCGCGGAAGCGGGGAAAGATGACGCGAAGTGGCATTTCCGCGTGGGCTATGCTTATATCTATATGAATCAGGGCGAAAAGGCGGTTCCCTATTTTGAAAAGGCGATCGAATTGGGCGACGACGGGGAGGATTCGGTCTACCTGCTGAACGAATCGAAGCGGGTCGCCGCGCTGAAAAAAGGCAGGGACGGCGGGCCGATTTTGCACTGATCACGCAAAGCCGATATTGGCGAAATTTTTGACAAGCCATGCAGATTTTGATAATATAAGAAGGTTCCGTTTTCACGGGGCCTTAGCTCAGCTTAATGGACTTGCCACAGCGAGCATGGCGAGCTGATGGAAGTCCTTATGCAACACTTTCCGAAATCTATGATTTCGTGAAAGTGACTGCAGGGAGAGTGTGTAATATGTAAGGAC
>JAITNA010000111.1 GCA_031290715.1 Eubacteriales Family XIII. Incertae Sedis bacterium
AGCACCATTATCGCGGGAATGACAGAGTGTAAGCGCGGGAATGAGAATGACAGAGTGTAAGCGCGGGAATGACAATGTGTAAGCGCGGGAATGACAATGGGTAAGCGCGGGAATGACAGAGGGTAAGCGCGGGAAGCAAACGGACGCGGAGAATACTCTATATATATGTGGCGCTCTGCGGCTGACCGTGGTTTTCCCGGGGTGCCAAAAAATTGTGAAATTGCCTTAAAAATGCAAAATTGCCTTAAAGGTGTTGACAATCCGCGGCGGAAAGCAGAAGATAAATAAGGTTGTTTTACAATAGGTTTCCAATAGGTTTCAAAGAGGACAAGGGGGTCACAGGAAGTACAGGTGACATATGACTGAAAGATAATTTGATGAAACATTATGAATAAAAGGAATATATTGGCCACATTTGATTTTGGCCGAATGATGTTGGATTTGCTCATGATTTGTGCGGCTTACGTGCTATCCGGCAGATTTTACTATTGGTTTTCTCAGCACATCGTATACGACGACTACTATTGGGTGTTGTTGATTTTTTGCGTTCTGTTCGTTCTTGTCATGCATTTCGCGCGGATGTACAATGTGACGACTTTCAAGTATATCGACCGCATTATTACGCGCGTGGTCGGGGCGACCATGGCCGCTTCGCTGATCATCGGGGCGCTTGTGTTCATGATGCAGTTCAAAGAAACGAGCCGCTTGTTTTTCCTGCTGTTTAGCGGAATTTCCTGCGGTTTTGTGATTTTGCTTCGCGTGCTGTCCGCGGAATGGGGCGGGGCGGTTCGCGGCCGGGCGCCGGCGGTCTTGTTCGTCGGGGAGCGGGCCGAGTTTGAACAGTATCGCCATTTCATCAATTTGTCCTCCATGAAATGCAAGTTTGAGGAAGCGGTCGCCTTCGGCGACGCGCGGATCGACACGCTTGAAAAGTTTGAGGATTTTTTGGTTGTGCGCAGGTTGGACGAGGTGGTGTTCGTATACAGCCGGAAAAGCGAATTTCAATACGAGGGCTACATGGCGGTTTGCGAGGATATGGGGATCACCATGCGCTTGGTCATCGATACGGTCGAAATGCCCGTTTCCAAGAGATTCATTCAGAGCGTGGGGACATTTCCCGTGATCACCTTCCACAGCGTTCCGGTTGACCGCGTGCAGCTGTGTCTGAAAACCATCTTTGATGTCAGCGGGGCTTTGATCGGATTGGTGATTGCTTCCCCCATATTGCTGATCACGGCCGCCGCAATCAAATTGGAGTCGCCGGGGCCTGTATTCTTCCGGCAGCCGCGCGTCGGCGTCAACGGAAAGGTGTTCAATATTCTGAAATTCCGCTCGATGTACATCGACGCCGAACAGCGGAAAGCGGAGTTGATGCCATACAACGAAATGCGGGACGACTTCATGTTCAAGATGAAGCATGACCCGCGTGTAACAAGGGTGGGCGCGGTGATTCGGAAATACAGCATCGACGAGCTGCCGCAGCTCATCAATGTGATCAAGCGGGAGATGAGCCTTGTCGGGACGCGCCCGCCGACGGTGGACGAGGTGGCGCGCTATAGCCGGCGCCATCGCCGGCGTATCAGCATCAGGCCCGGAATCACGGGGATGTGGCAGGTGAACGGGCGCAGTACCATCTACGATTTTGAGCAGGTGGTCGCGTTGGATACGCTGTATATCGATCAATGGACGATCGGCTTGGATATCAAGCTGATTTGGAAAACGGTAGAGGTCCTTTTGAATCACAAGGGCGCGTGTTAAGAGTGGGGGATAGAGTGCGCAAACGTCAAAATTACAAAGGGGGGCCGAAAGCGGCTCTGATGATCGCAGGTCTGGCCGTGCTGCTTTTGGCCGCGCCCGCGTTCGGCGCCGAAGCGGAAGTTTTTCCGTTCATGCCGAACGCGAGCGCGGACAGCGGCGCGGCCGTGCGGGCACTGATTCTCGACGCGCCGGCGGGGAAGTACGGCCCTGTGATCGCGCGGGATGGGAACTTTGTCTTTTCCGGCACGGGGGAACGCGTCAAATTTTGGGGCGTCAATATGGTTTTCTCCGCGAACTTCCCCGAAAAAGGGAAAGCGGATGCATTGGCGGAGGATTTTGCCAATATGGGGATCAACTTGGTGCGATTGCACGGCTTTGATTCCGCGGACAGCGCAAGCGGGTCTATCTTCAAGGATTACACGCAAAACACGAAAGAGATCAGCGTTACACAATTAGACAAATTGGACTATTTCATTTTTGCGCTGAAGGAACGCGGGATTTATATCGATTTGAATCTGAACGCGAAGCGGCGCTACGCGCCCGGAGATGGCGTGGACGGGGACCCGGCGCTGTACGGCGCGGGCGGGGCGCTGAAGAGCGCGCAATTTTTTGAACCGAAGCTGATCGAACTGCAAAAGGATTTCGCGCGGGATTTGCTGACGCATGTCAACCCGTATACAAAACAGACCTACGCGTCCGAGCCCGCGATCGCCATGATCGAGCTTGTCAACGAGCAGTCGCTTTTCACGGACTGGGGCGGCAAGAATTTTGACGAATATCTGTCCGGCGCCGTATCCGATACGCTGGATCGCCTTTTCGGGGAATGGCTCGAAGGCAAGTATCAGACCATCGAAAAACTGAACAAGGCTTGGGGGACGCGGGCGGGCGGCTTTGACGCGCTGCGGTGGATTCGCTATTCGGAGGTCAAAAAATCTCCCGCGCAGGAGGTCTTAGACTGGAGCGAGTTCCTTCAGGACACAGAGCGCGGTTTTTTCGCGGAAATGTCCACTTTTTTGAAGGGGGAGCTGCATGCGAAGCAGATGATTTCCGGCAACAATCTCTACGCGGGGCTGAGCGACCTCGCGGCCCAGACAGAGATGGATTTCACAAACAGCCACGCGTATTTTGACCATCCGGTGTTCCCTCTCGGCTGGTCGACGTCCGTGTACGAGATGGGCAACAGCGATTTGTTGGATCAGGGGCTTGTCAAATCCAAGGACAAATACGACAGCTTTTTCGCGAAGATGGCGCTCACGGCCATGGAAGGAAAGCCGCATGTCGTCAGTGAATGGGGCCATCAGTTTCCCAATCAATATGAATACGAATCCCCGCTTTTGGTCGCTTCCCTCGCGAACATACAGGATTGGGACGCGATGATTCTTTTTGCGTACAGCCACGATGGCAAGGCGGGAAACGGGGCGATCGATTATTGGTTTGATATGCGAAACAACCCAGCCAAGCGCGCCCAAATGGCCGCGGCCGCGCTCAGTTTTGTGCGCGGCGACGTCGCGCCGGCCGGCGCCGCGATCAAGCTTGACTACACGAAGGCCGATACGCTGCACGACGGGGCGTGGGAGCTGTACACCAATTCGCTGTTTGCCGGAGAGCCTGTTTCGCCCGCGCTCCTGATCAACTACAGGCTTCGCCGCGGCTTTTTTGACGCAAAGACGACCTCGGATATCCCGTCTATGATCGGCGCGTCCGCCGCAAAGCACGTCAATGACAGCGTGACGTTCCGAAGCGGAAAGGGGCAGCTGCTCTGGACTTCCGGGGAAAGCGCGGTGATCGATACCCCGCGTCTGCAAGCGTTCATCGGGGCTATCTCGGGCAAGGACTTGAGCGCTTCCGATTTTTCGCTTCGGCTTGATGCCGGCGCGGAAAACGACAGCGCGGTTTCCCTGACGGCCCTTGACGACGCGGACATCCGCGTTTCCGGACACCTGCTCCTGACGGTCGCCGGCCGGCAGGCCAATCAGGGTCAGCGCTTTTTGACCGGCCTTACCCTGTCGGACTGGGGCTCGGGCTTCGTCAATGTTTGGAAAATCCGCGGAACGGCGGCGATCTACGCGGACGAGCCCGAAAAATACGAGGTATACGCGCTCCGCGAGGACGGCAGCAGGAGCAAGGCGCTCCCGGCCGACGTCAGCGGGGACGCCATACGGTTTTCGCTCGGGGAGGAAACGATGTGGTATGAAATCTCAACGGAGTGGGGCCTTGATCCGGCGGGCGTCGGCATACCGGAACGGGAGGTGCCGCGCTCCGCGGGCGGCGTCCCCGGCGGGTTCGCGGGCGCGCCGAACGAGGTGAACGCCTACGAGTTGATCTTGGCCTTTGCCCTCGCCGCCGTGATTGCCGGCCGCTTTTTCTTCGGCCGCAAAGACGGGAGCCGCAAAGAAAAGACGGGAGGGCGCGGGGAATGAGTTTGCTGAAGCGGATCAAACAGTCGATCCGCGGGGAGATATCCACGGAAACCTTGAAAAAGCGCGGGCTCGCGGTCGGCGAACGCTTCTACCGCGGCAGCGGGGTCTATATCGATCCGGAATACTGCTGGCTGATTCGAATCGGGGATGATGTGGGGCTTGCGCCGTTCGTGCGCATCTTTGCGCATGATGAGATTGCGCGGAATATGTTTGGCTATACGCGCGCGGCGCCCGTCGTGATCGGGGATGTCGTCAAGATCGCGACACACGTGACGATCCTGCCCGGCGTGACGATCGGCGATCATGTCGGCATCATCGCGGGGAGCGTTGTGACCTGCGATATCCCGCCGAACACGGTCGTCGGCGGAAATCCCGCGCGGAAGATCGCGGTGTTTGACCGCTATCTCGAGGACCTCGGCGGGCAAATCGCGGCGGCGCCGGTTTTCGGCGAGGAATGGACGATTCGCGGCGGGATCACGCCGCGCATGAAGCGCGAAATGCTGCGCGTTCTGTCAGAGGAGGGAAGCGGGTATGTGCGATAATAAGGCGGGACGAGCATGAAGGTACTGGATTCTCGGGACGCTTCGCGCCCAAGAATGACAGTCCTAACCCGATTCGTGAAGCGAATCGTCGGTAGGACGTCTGTCAGGAGTGCAGCGGCTCTGCCGCGTGGCACTCTACGGCTGACATTATTGTTTGCAAGGGAAAGGGAGATTGTAAGGGTATGGATGTGTTTGATCGGCTGAAAGCTATTTTGTTGGTGTATGCGCAGGACTCGGATATGGAAATCGGGCCGGATTCGGATTTGGTCGGCGACGTGGGGCTGAATTCCTTCGACATCGCGCAGATCGTTTTCGACATTGAGCAGGAATTTGACATTCCGTTCATCGTGGATATTGATTTCAGGAGTCTGCGCGCCATGTCCTCGCTGACGGCGCGCGTGGAAGAGCTGCTTGCGCAGAAAGGAGCATAACGCCATGAAAATCGGACCCTACCCCTTGGCCCCTGTGACCGAAGCCGCGACTGTGCGCGAACTCATCCTGCAGGGTCTTGACCGCGCCCCGGACGTCCCCGCCTTTACCCATCGATTGAACGCGCCCGTGACGATCGGGCGGCCTCAGCTGCGCGGCGATCTGGAAGCGCTCGGCACGAAAATCCTGTCGCTCGGGCTCCCGGAAAACCGGGTCGCCGTTGTGGGCCCCTTGACCTATGAAGCGCTTTTGGCCTGTCTGACGGTGTTGGCGTCCGGGGCGATTCTGACGCCGATCGATCGGACGCTGCCGCCGGAACAAATCACAGGTCTTGTCGACGACTGCGACGCGGACATGCTGATCTATGCCGAAGCCTTTGTTCCGGTGGAAGAAGCGGTCCGGAAAAAAGGGAGGGTGCGGCATTTCCTCAATATTGACGCAGAGCTGAAGGATTGGATCGCGGACGGGCGGGCGCTCATCGACCGGGGCGACCGCGGGTTTTTTGAAGCGGAGGCCTTTCCGCGTGACGCGGCGGCGATCCTGTATACCTCGGGGACGACGGGGAGCGCGAAAGGGGTGGTCCTGCCGCATGAGGGGCTCGCGCGGGCCGTGACGACCTCGGAACAATCCTTTGACCCGGAAGGCATCGGTTTGAGTATCCTGCCGCTCAATCACGCGTTTGGTATCCTGCTCCCTCTGATATCGCTGCACCACGGCAATCATCTGCTGCTCAGCAACGGCCCGCAGGCCTTCGTTTCCGAATTGAAAAGATACAGCCCTCACGTTATTACAGCGGTCCCGGCGATGGCAAACGCGATGATGAAGCAGGTCCTCGCCTATATCAGAGCCCATGGCCTGACGGAGTCTTTTGAAGCGGACAGGGCGCGGAGCCGGGCGCTTTACGAGGCCGGCGATGACCAAAGGCGGGAAATCTTCAAGGATATTCTGGCGCTTTTCGGCGGCAATCTCTATTTCATGTGCGGCGGGAGCGCGCCCTTGGCGGCTCATGTCCCCGCTTTTTTCAGGGAGATCGGCATCGACCTTTTGAACAACTACGCGACGACGGAAAGCAGCGCGGTATTTGCGCAGCACAGGCGCTATGACTATCGCGACGGCAGCGGGGGGCGCGTCTGCCCCATGAACGAGTTGAAGATCATCGGCAAGAATAAGGAAGGGATCGGGGAAATCTGTATGCGGGGCCCGAATATCATGCTTGGATATTACAAGCAGCCGGAGAAAACGGCGGAGGTCCTGAGCGCGGACGGGTGGCTTCGCACGGGGGACCTCGGATATTTGGACGAGGACGGCTATCTCTATATCACGGGGCGTATCAAGAATTTGATCATTCTCGACAACGGGGAAAATATCTACCCCGAGGAATTGGAGTTTCTGGCGGGGCAGGATGAACGGATCGGCGAGATTGTTGTTTCCGAGATGGGCCGTGTCGTGGGCGCGGAAATATTCCCCGTGTACGGCGCCGCGGAAACGGAAGCCGAGCGGGAAGCGGTGCGGGAGGATATCCGGGCCGGAATCCGGGCCCTCAATCAAAGGATCGCCTTCCATAAAAATATTATTAAAATCGTATTTCGCGAAACGCCGTTTCCGCGGAACGCGATGAACAAGATCAAGCGGTAGAGGGAGAAAAGCGTTGATTTCCGCAAAAGATGCGCTCAAGCGTATGATCCTGGCGATGTTGGCCCCCGTGTACCGGGTGCGCCCCGCGGCGGCTTTGTCCGCGGTCTATTTTCTGAAATTCCGGCGGCTCCCGAACATCGGGGCGCCCGTGGTTTTTCAGGAAAAGCTGCAGTGGCTCAAGCTGTATTACCGCCAAGACCGCTATCCGGTTTGTTCGGACAAATACGCGGTGCGCGGCTATATCGAAGCGCAGGGGATGGGCCGCTTGCTCAACGCTTTGTACGGGCATTGGGACAAGGCGTCGGATATCCCCTTTGACGAGCTTCCGGAGCGCTTTGTGCTGAAAGTAACGCACGGCAGCGGGTACAATATCATTTGCCGCCGCAAGTCGGAATTGGACCGGAAAAAGGCGGTTTCGGAATTGGAGCGGTGGCGGCGCAGGAAGTATATCGAGTGTTACGGGGAATGGTTTTACGGGGTCGTCCCGCCGCGGATCGTCTGCGAAGCTTTGATTGAGGGGGCGCGCCCGGACGAAGCGCCGCGGGATTACAAGGTCCACTGTTTCAATGGGCGCGCGCGGCTGATTCAAGTCGACGCGGGGCGGTTTTCGGCTCGTCATTTCCGAAACATCTACGATACGGAATGGCGGCTGACCGAGATCGCGCTCGGCAACCTCGGAAGCGATCCCGGCGCGGAGGTTCTCCGGCCGCCGCAGCTCGCGGAAATACTGCTGTACGCGGAGGAACTGGCGCGGCCGTTCCCCTATGTGCGGATCGATTTTTATCTTGCGGAGGGCCGCGTCGTCTTTGGGGAAATGACGTTCACGCCCGGCGCGGGATTCAGCCGGATCCGGCCGGAGAAATACGCCCGTTTGCTCGGGAATTGGCTTTCCCTGCCGCAGAAAGAAGCCGCGCTTTGCGGGAGCGGCGCGCGATGAAAACAGCGGTCTTGATGATCGGCGTCCACGCTTCGACAAAGGGCGGTATGCGGACGGTCGCGGACAATTATTTGAATCACGCGGGGCTGCGGGAAGCGGTCTGTTTGACGTATCTGCCGTTCGCGAGGGCGGGCGGCAAGCTCCGGCGCCTTGCGTTTTCATCGGCCGCGTTTGTGAAGCTGCTTGGGATATTGCTTTTTCGGAGGGTCGATCTTGTACACATTCACAGCGCGTCACGCGGGAGTTTTCTGCGGAAGAGTTTGGCGCTGCGCATGGCAAAGGCCTTTCGGAAGCCTGTTGTGTTTCATCTGCACGGCGCGGGCTTTGAGGCTTATTATGAAAAATCGTCCGCGGCGCGGAAAGCCTATATCCGCGCGACCTTGCGGAAAGCCGACCGGATCGTCTGCCTCGGGCAATCGTGGGAGCGCTTTTTCAAAAAAACGGTCGGCGCGGGCGAACGGATCTCGGTGCTGTACAACGCGGTGGCGGCGCCGGAGAAAAACCCGTATCGGACGGATTCGGCGGACATCGTATTTCTCGGCGAGCTCGGGCGCAGAAAAGGGGTGTATGACCTTTTGGCCGCCGTGAAACGATCGCGCGGCGCGTTTCCGGACGGGGTGCGGGTATTGCTTTACGGGAACGGGGAGGTCGAAAAAGTTCGATCCGCGATCGAGGATTTCGGGCTCGCCGGGTTTGTGTTTTTGTGCGGATATTTGGAGAAGCGGGAAAAGGAGTCGATGTTTGCGTCCGCAATGATCAATGTCCTGCCGTCTTATCACGAGGGGCTTCCGATGACAATCCTGGAGATGATGGCGCACGGCGTGCCGAGTATCACGACCGACGCGGGCGCGATCCCCGAAGCCGTGGAACACGGGAAAAGCGGTCTGATCGTTGCGCCCGGAGATACGGCCGCGCTCGCGGCGGCCTTGGCGTATTTGGTGAACGATCCGGAAAAACGGCTATCTATGAGCGGGGAAGCGTATCGCTGTGCGGCGTCAAAGTTTTCGATTGACCGGCATGTCGGCGAATTGCTTCAAATTTACGAATCGCTGCGGCGCGGAAGCGAAGGCGCGCGTAAAAAACGAAAGGTGTCGGAATGAAACAGAGAATCCTGTATTTTGTCCTTGTGCTGCTGCTTCTTCTGCTCGTATTGATGTTCGCGCTTGCGGGCTGCGGCCCGGCCGGGCGCTATGAAAGCAATTTTGCGGATCGCGTCGCCCGGCTGATTCCCGTCCCGAAAGCGGAAACAACGCCGCCGGACGTCCGCGATGATATCTTCGGCGATTCAAATGTCGTGAGCGAAGGGGCGTTTCGCATTGTGAGCGAGGTCACGCCGGACATTGTGTTTCTTGAAAATCAGTCGTACCGGGAAACGGTCGAAACGGAGCCGCTTGCCCATTTGTTTGATTTCGCCGTGCCCGCGCCGGCCGCCGCCGAGGATGTCTTCCCGCTGATTCTCTTCGTCCCCGGCGGGTCTTGGACGGAGGTGGATAAAACGTTCTTTCGGGACGCTGTCGTCACGATGGCGAACCATGGATTCGCGGCGGCCGTCATCAATACAAGAACCTTGCCGGACTACGGATACAGTACGCAGATCGAGGATGTATTGGACGCGGTGAATTTCTTCGCTTCGCAGCCGGAGTTCTATCATGTCGATCCGCAAAACGTCTTTCTCGTGGGCTTTTCCTCCGGGGGGAATCTGGCGCTGAACGCCGCGTATTCGGCGGGCGCGGGCTTCGCTTCGGAGGAGAAGGCGGGTACGTGGCAGACCGGTATCCGCGCGGTCGGTACTTACGCCGCGCCCATCAGCGCGAATGTCCGCGATAACATCGCGGGCCTTGCCGGATTGGGCGACAACACGCTCGCGCAGGCGCTGATGGAGAAGGAGGGCATATCCGATCCGGAAACATTTTTGAATAAGATCGATCCGATTACCTACCTGACGCCCGCCGCGCCACCTACCTTGATCCTTCAGGGCTCCGCGGACGAGGTGGTGGATTTGTCCCAGGGCGAAGCGCTGTACGCGGCCTTGATCGATGAAAACGTACCGACGGAAATCATCACGTACGCGCGGGCGACCCACGAGGATATCCCCATGGAAAAGGTACTGAAAGATATCAATCGCTTTTTCAAAGAGAAGATGGAACAGGAAGGAAACTGACGAATCGTGGAAACCAATACCAATACGAATACGGATGAAAACCCCCGGCGGACCGCCTTGCGCGTCGAGCTCCTTCGGCTCGGGCAGGATACGAAAAGGCTTTTGCTGTATATCGCGGTTATCGTCGTCCTGACGGTCGCGGGCGTTTTTATTACAATATTCCTACTCGGGCAATTCCATCTGTATGAATACACCTCGACCAGTATGGTATACATCACCGAGCTGCGGAATGAAACGGAATCGGCCACGGGGGTCTATCAGGAGCTCTTGGCCGACAAGGAAATCGCTACGGATTTCTCGAATTTCATCATGTCCGAGGCCGGATTTGCCAAGGTGCGCGACCGGCTGGGCGGCGCGCTGCCATGGGTGGACGAGCATGTCTATGCCATAGACGACGATTTCATCACCGCGAGCAACGAAGCCCAATCCCGGCTCATTACCATCGAAGTCGTTTGCGATAATCCCTATGACGCCGCTGTCATCGCGAATAAATGCGTGGATGTTCTCGACGAGTTGAGCCTGATCGTGTACGCCGAGGATGTGGTTCAGGTCGTTCAAATCGCCGAGCCCGTAACAAGGCCGAGCTTTCCCGATCGCAAAATGCTTGTGCCGCTCGGGGCGGGCTTCGGGTTTTTCGGCGGCGTTGTCCTCGTCTTTCTGCTCTGGGTGTTTTTCGGGAAACGGCAGTCATGAAGCGAAATGGCGTAGGTGTTGGCGGCGGCGTAGGCGGGGGAAACGGCGAGCGCCCCCGCGTGCTGTATCTGATGTCCTCGCTTGAGATGGGCGGGGCGGAGCGGCTGACGCTCAACCTCTTTGCGTATCACGCCGCACAACGCGAGCCGGATATCGAGCTATATTATTTGGTCATGAACGACAGGACGGACCCTACTTTGCGGGAAGCGTTGATCGGCTGCGGCGCGCAGGGGGAGTTTTGGGATCGGAAGCAGGGCTCGCGCAAGCCGTCGTATTATTTCGCGCTCCGTGCGTTCATGCGGGAGCGGCGGATCAATATCATCCACGCGCATACGACGGGCGGGAAATACTGGGGCATGGCCATGAAGATGGCCGACCGGAAGCTGCGGCTTGTCTACACCGTCCATTCGACCTTTGATGTGACGCGGTATACGGGGGCGCAGCGCTTTTTCCATCGAAAAATGGTCGACTGCAATGTCGCGGTTTCGGCGGCGTGCGAGGCGCAGTGCCGCGCGGCCGGGCTCGGGAAAACGGCCATGATCTACAACGGGATTCCGGTCGGGGACTATCTCGTGCGCGGCGCGGTCCGGGAAGCCGAAGCCATCCCGCGGCTTGTGACGGTTTCGCGTATCGTGCCCGCGGTCAAGGGGCAGGATTTGACGCTTGAAGCGCTCGCGCTTTGCCGCGGGCGGGGCTTTTCTTTCCGGATCGTTTTTGCGGGGGATATTTCCGGCCCCTATGAAGCGGCCTATCAGGGGTTGAAACAGCGCGCCCGCGAGCTTGCGCTGCCGGACGAATTGATTGAATTTGCCGGAAAACGAAACGTAGCGGCAGATTTTCTGGCGCGTTTTGACGGCTATATCTGCTCCTCCCGCAAAGAGGGTCTTGGGATTTCAAACATCGAAGCGATGGCGGCGGGGCTTCCCGTGATCGCCTGTGACAGCGAGGGCCCCGCGGAAATCATCAAGGACGGGGAAACGGGCTATCTCTTTCGGACCGGGGACGCGTCGTCGTTAGCCGATACCATTATGAAAGTGTTCGCGCCGTCCGGGAGCTTTCGGGACCGGCGGCGGGTCGCGGAGAACGCGCGGCGGGCCGCGGCCGGCTTCGATGTGGCGCATATGTACCGATCGTACCGCGCGATGTATGAAAAGGCGCTTGTTTGATGAGAACGGGGAGGATGAAAACGGGGAGTGCGAAGCGGAGTACCGGGAAAAATATTGTGCTCACGATCAGCGCCAGTCTGCTCGCGAAGCTCATGGTATTGCTCCAGTCGTCCGTGATTTCGGCGGTGTTCGGCGCAAACGCCGACGTCGACGTCATGTTTTATATGATGAGCCTGATCATATCGGTCACGACCTTTGCGTCCGCTGTGAATCAGCTTGTCCTGATCGCCAATATCATACAGGCCGAAATGAACGGTCCCGCGGAAGCGTACCGGCGGCTCGTTCGTTTTTTGTACACGGTCTATACGGGGATCGGCCTTGTTTTCGCGGCGGCCTTTTTCTTTTTCGGAAAACCGCTGCTGCTCGTTTTGACGGCGTTTGATTCGGCGGCCATCGACCGCTGCCTGCCGCTGATCCGCGTGATGGCGGCCGTGGTATTCCTTTCGGTGGTCAATACCTATCTGATGGATTTGTTCACCTCCTTTAAAATCTTCGTGCTGCCGATGGTCAACGACCTGATCAAGAGCGCGCTGATCATCGGGTTTGTCCTGCTGCCGGCCGGGCGAAGCAGCGTCACGATGGTCGCATGGGGAATGCTTGCCGCCTATGCCCTGCAATTTGTTTCCATTCAGTTCCTGTTCAAAAGGACGTCGGGTTTTTGGCTCGCCTTCTCGGCGGGGAACATCAGCCTACAGGCGCGGAAGAATACGTTCTTCGTCATGGTGTCGCAATGCGCCACTTTCATCGAATCCATGGTGATCATCGGGATTGTTTCGACGCTTCCGGCCGGGTATTTTACGGCGGTCACCTTGGCGCGCAAATTGTCCGTGACCGTGATGAACGTGCTGATCGTACAGTTCGCCACGGTCGTCGGCATCGATCTCATCGAATACAGCCACGCGGGGGAAGAGGCGAAATTGGAGCGGTCATTTCACAAATATCTGAGGGCCGCGAACTATATC
This sequence comes from Eubacteriales Family XIII. Incertae Sedis bacterium, assembly GCA_031290715.1. Taxonomy (GTDB): domain Bacteria; phylum Bacillota; class Clostridia; order Peptostreptococcales; family Anaerovoracaceae; genus JAITNA01. Next base: position 12,704 of record JAITNA010000111.1, read on the forward strand.
ATTCTCCCCGTCACGGCGATCATCGCGGTGAACGCGAAGCCTATTATTTCGATCCTGTTCGGATATGGGAAATTCACGGACGACAATATCGACATCGCGGCAAAGGCACTGGCCGTCCTCGCCCTCATGTTGGTCACGACCTTGTGGGACGCTTTTTTTCAGCGCTTGGTCGTCGCGCGGCAACTGCAAAGCAAGACGTGGCATTTTCAGGTACTCCAGTCCGCGATCCGCTTGGTCCTCATCTTTTTTCTGAACGCGGCGATCGGATATCTCGGCATCGCCGTCGGCCTTGTATTGGGCAATCTGATCTTTGTCCTGATGCTCGGGGGGTGGCTGTTTCGGCACGACTACCGCTTCATGCGCGTCGCCCCTACCGTGAAATACACCGGTATCAATCTGGTCTTTGCGGCCGCGGCCGCGGGCCTTGGGGTCTTTGCGCTGCGGTTTTTTGAAACGGGCAGGGGCTTCCTTGAAAACGCGGTTTTCTTGGTACTGTCCTCGGCTGTGATGTTATTGGTTTACGCGGGCCTTGGCCTGTGCTACAAAGGGAATCGTGAGAGCTTGTCCGCGTTGGCGGCGCTTTTTCGCGGGAAGCTTCGCGGGGGATCGCGGTGAAAACGGGCGGGAAATTGCCGCGGGGCGGGAAGCTGCGTGAGGAAAGGCGCGGGAAAATGGGCGGGAAGCTGCGTGTGAAAACGCGCGGGAAAAAACTTTGTCTGGCGTGTTCGTCGGGCGGGCACCTCACGCAAATGCTTCAGCTTGAGCCTTTGTATCAGCGTTATGACTGCTTTTTCATCACGGAGGATTCGGTATTGCTCGGCGAGTTGTCTTTGGCGCGGCGCGTGTATCGCGTAACGCTCGCCAACAGGAGAATGCGGCTGTTCCCGCTGATTTTGCTGAAAAACAGTTTTCGCGTCCTTCGGATTTTGCGAAAGGAACGCCCGGATGTGGTCGTCAGCACGGGCGCGTTGAACGCGGTCCCGGTGTGCTATCTCGCGAAGCTGCTCGGAAGCCGGATCGTTTTCATCGAGAGCTTCGCCAAACTTTCGGAACCGTCGCTTTCCGGGCGCTTGGTCAGCCCGATCGCGGATTTGTTCATCGTCCAATGGGAGTCCATGCTGCGTTATTATCGGAAAGCGGTCTATGGAGGGAGCCTGTATTGATTTTTGCGGCCATAGGAACACAGAATTTGCCCTTTGACCGTCTGCTGATCCGCATTGACGAATTGGTTGAGAGCGGTTTCATTCAGGAGGAAGTTTTTGCGCAAATCGGACATTCGCCGTATGAGCCGAAGCGTTACCGTTTTGAGCGGATGATCCCGCCCCCGCGCTTTGACGGCTATTTGGACCGCTGCGATATCTTCCTTTCGCACGGCGGGACCGGCTCGCTCGTGGGGGCGCTCAAACGCGGCAAACGGGTCGTTGCGGTCCCGCGGCTCCGCAAATACGGGGAGCATGTCGACGATCATCAGACAGAGATCATTTCCCTGTTTGAGGAAAGCGGCCTTTTGATTGCGGCGCGGGAGATGGATGATTTGGAGGGGGCGCTGCGCCGGGTCCGGAGCTTTGTCCCGCGGCCCTTCGTCGGAAACAGGCAAACGATCCTGAAAATAATAGAGGATTTCATCGAAAATGGTTTTTGAGTAATTAATAATTAAAACTTGCTGACGTGCGGGGAGGGGAAGTGTATTGATATGATAGGCGTTGTTCAACGGGTTTTGTCGAGGATTCGGGGCGAGGAGCCGACGGCGGCTTTAATCGGGAAAGGGCTGCGGGTCGGGGCCGGTTTTTCGCGCGGCGATCATGTTGTGATCGATTCGGCGCATTGCTGGCTGATCCGATTCGGCGATCATGTCAGGCTTGAGCCTTATGTTCATATTCTGGCCCACGACGCGACGGCGCAGTTTCATTACGGCTACACGCGGATCGCGCCGGTTGAGATCGGCGACAATGTCTGGATCGGCACGGGGGTACTCGTCATGCCGGGCGTGACGATCGGCGACAATGTGATCATCTGCGCGGGGAGCATTGTATCAAAAGATATCCCGCCGGGGATCACGGCCGCGGGAATCCCCGCGAGAAAGGTCGGGGATTTTCATGAATACATGGCGCAAATCAAGGCCGAGCTTGAAACGGCGCCGCGCCTTGACGAAAAATGGGCGCGGCGGGGCGGCGTTACCGCGAAGGAGCGGGAAGAAATGTTTTTGGTTTTGAAGGAGGCGGGGGCGGGCTATGTCCGTTGACCTGAGGAAAAGGCTGTTCGGCGCGGCGCCGGGGCTTCTGCTCATTCTTGTGTTGACCGATCTTGCCACGGTGGCGTTTTTTCGGATCATGGGAAGCGACGAAGCTTACTATATGTATGCTTTCTATGCCTTGGTCGGCGTCACAATCTATCTTTTTGCGAAATTCCTCGGCAAAGAGATCTATCTGCTGGCCGCGCTCCCCCGGCTGTTGACGGCGGGAAATCTGACGGGCTTTCTGTTTCACCTCAGTGTTGATAACAGCGATTTTCAAAACCCCTTGAAAATCCACGCGTTCACCCTTGTCTGGATCGTGATCTTCGCGCTCGAATTGGCGGAGATGCTGTACCGGCGCGAGCGAATCATGAGCCGTATGACGGCGCTCGGCATTTTGACCGTGATGGTCTTCGCGGTCGTCACACTGGCGGTGCGCGGCGGGAGCGGCATGGGGATGTTGGCAGAGAACTATGCGGGGCCGTTCAGCTTTTTCCTGTTCTTCTATATCTATCGCGAGCGCCTTGATTTCACGCGTATGCGGCGATGGATGAATGTGTATCTGGCGTGTATTATCGTACTCGCCCTTTATGGCATGATCGAATATTTCAGTAAGGAAAACTATTTTGCCAATTATTTCATCGAAAATATTCCGAGTACTTTTTCGCGTGAAAAATACCGGACGGCGGGGACGGTCGGGCAGATCATCTTTCCGCAGCTCATGCTGACCGGGTGCTTCATCGCGCGGCACAATGTCGGAAAGCTGTACGCGCGGGCGCCGATCTACCTCTTTCTTGCCGTCGCCGCGTCGATGAGCCAGACGCGGGCGCTGATCGTTTTGATCCCGGCATACGTGATCATCTCGGAGTTTGCGAAGGTCCTGGCGGCGGGCCGCGCGGGTGTCAGAAAGATCGCGCGGGCGGGCTCGGCGCTGATTTTGGCGTTTGCCGTCTTTGCGATTGTCCTGATGCAAACATCCCTTGGGGAAAAGATCACGGAACGCTTCCTTGCGGACGAAGGCTCCGTGAACGCGCGGATGCTGCAGATCGAGTATTTCACGGAGCATTTCACGGAGCTGCGCATGTACGGGATCGGCGGATTTGCGGAAACGGTGACGCTCAGCGACGATGCCGGAACCGGGATCATATCGGAAATCCCTTGGATCAATCTGTATTTTGAGGTCGGTATTTTTCTGCTGATCTTGATCGCGTTTTTGCTTTTTGCCGTGTTCAGCGGCGCGCTTTGGTTTGAATTGCTGCTGCTGTTGGCGGCGTTCAGCCCGTATACGACGCTCACGGCGAAGAATCAATGCTATCTGATGTTTTTTTTCATCGCGGCGTACTCGGTGAAAATGAAGGTGAACGCGCGGCAGCTTGCGGAAGGGGAAAGCGCGGGGGAGGAACGGGAAAGCTTGCGGGGAGAATGGGAAAACGTGCGGGGAGAGCAGGGAAGCCCTTGGGGAAAACGGACGCGGGGAAAACGGGTGCGGGTTTTTGAGGCCGGCGTCGTTGTTATCGCACTTGCGGCGGCGATGGCCGTATCCGGGATTGCCGGCGCAAGCGCGGCGAACGGTTTGGAGAAGAAGTATCGGGCGGTCGCCGACCTGTATGTCAATCCCCCCGCCGTGAACGCCGCGGATTCGTTATTTTTGGAGGAACAGCGGGATTATTCGCTGCGGATGAACAAGTATCTGGCAGACGACATCGCAAAATTGGCGATGTCCGGGGAAGTCATGAACCGGATGGAAGAAATCTATGAGGAATTGACCGGCGGCCCGATGCCCGAAACGGATTTCACGGACAAGCTGACGGTCACCAATGTGTATGAGGGAAGGATCGTTCGCATACGCTATACGGACAATGGCGCGCGGCACGTCGCGGCTGTCGTCAACGGACTGGCGTGGGCGACGGAAGCCTACGCGTCAGAATTGCTCGGCTTCGGGCCGACGGTGATCATCTCGGAGGAAGCGGCCGCGGCGTCGGCCGGTCCGAGGATCGGCGCGCTCACCGTGATCAGCGTACTGTTCACCGGGCAGGTTTTTTGCTGCGTTTATTTGCTGCTCTTGCTGCTGCGGCGGGGACGGCGCGGCGCGGGCGGGTGAGGATAGTTCGCCCATATTGCACTCAGCGGAGCAAAGTACATATCGCCGCCATAGGTTTGCGTTTCATGTCCTGTATACAGCACAATGCCGCAAAGAAATCGAGCGCCCGCCAATTCGCGCAAAGCCTTCATTCCTTGAAAATCCTTGCTTGAAACCGATTTGGCGGACTTTATTTCAAGGCCGATAATCCTTCCGTCACGCAGTTCAATCACGATATCCACTTCTTTTTTATCTCTGTTCCGAAAATGATATAACGCATAGTCCATATCAGACCACGTTTTCTGTTTAAATAGTTCCGATACCGCGAAGCTTTCGAAAATCGGGTCGAATGTTTCCCCATTCATTACATCAGCCAAAGCTTGACTGTCAATTCCATTTAAGAAACTCGCAAGACCGGTATCCGCGATAGATAGTTTTTTTCTTCCTACAATCCGTTCGGACAAATTCCTTCCCCATGCCGGAAGTTCGTGAATCAGAAACAGATCATGAAGCAACCGAACATACCCATGCAAACTGCTTTCCGGAATCTGTACCCGAGAAGCGGCTTTTGACTGGATATACTCACCGGACGTTTGCGCAGAAATTAATGTGAACAAAGTCCCCAACTTGTCAAGGTGCGCCAAGCCTGATATTTCAGCAGCATCATGATCGATAACACTGTTCGCATAATTTTGAAAAAAAGCGTTCCTTCGGGATACTGGCTGACAAACGCGACAGGGTCAGCCGCCGCAACCGTAAGGATGCTTGGATCGTCAAGCGTCAAGTATTTTATGTCCGCTTTTTCCGAAAGCATACGGA
>JAITNA010000176.1 GCA_031290715.1 Eubacteriales Family XIII. Incertae Sedis bacterium
TGAAATACGGAGCGAAATACGTCCTTGACCCGACGAAAGACGATGTGGAAGCGGCGGCGCAAAAGATCACGGGCGGCCGCGGCTTCGATGTATGTCTGGAAGTTTCCGGCGTACCGAGCGCCGCCGAAACGCTGCTGAAGATCTCCGCGAAAAACGCGCGGGTCGTCTATGTCGCGCAGTATCCGCGGGACTACAACATGCCGCTGAACCTCTACGATTCCCTCTATATGAAAGAATTGGATATCACGGGAACCTTCGTTTCGCCCTATACGTTCACGCGCACGGCGCAAATCATCGGGCGGCTGAATCTCAGCGACCTCACCTCGCAGATCTTCCCGCTCGATGAAGTAGGGGCCGCTTTCGAAGCGCATTTGACCGGGAAATACCCGAAGATACTCGTCCGGTGCAATCCTGATTTGGAATAGGACGCCGCGGGCTATTCTTCCTCGTCCGCGGCGCCGCCTTTGATCAGATACCATAGCGCCAAAAGCGTCGCGGCCAGCGTTGTGAAATACACAATCACAGCAACTTTTTTCATCGCCTGCCTGCTCATTGCCCATCCTCCTTTGCGGGAACGTTCGGTCCCGTTTTCATGATGTTAATATAATAATTACAGTAATAAGTATAGTATCAGTATAGCATATTTTCAGCGCAAGCCTGTCCATGTTTCGCGCGCAAAACGGTCCGTCATGCTCGCGATGTGGTCCTTCACAATCTCAGCCGGACCGGATTCATCCGATAACAGTTTCGCGTATTCGATAGGAAGTTCTTCCGGGTGTGCGAGATAATAGTCGTACAGCCCAAAGATGATTTCGTCGATATCGCGCCCGCCGTCCTCTTTTACGCGTTTGTTCAGGTATACGTTTTCAAATAAAAAACCGCGCAGCTCGTTCATGGCGGCGCAATGCGCTTCGCTTTGAAGAATATCGGCTTTTCCGTCGCTGCTTTCGATCATATCCCGGATCAAGCTGTCGATTCGCTGGGTCGTCGTCGCCCCAAGCAGCGTGGTCGGCCCGGCAGGCAGGTCAGCCGCGGCGATGACGCCGCTCCGAAGCGCGTCGTCGATGTCGTGATTGATGTAGGCGATACGGTCGGCCGTTTTCACAACGCGCCCCTCGAGTGTCATAGGAATCCCCATGCCCGTGTGGTGCAAGATGCCGTCGCGCACCTCAGCCGTCAGATTCATCCCGCGGCGCGTGTCGTTGCTTTCGAGGACATCGACGACGCGCAGACTCTGCACATTGTGCCGGAATCCGCCCTCATGCCGCAGCGCCAACGCGTTTTCACCGATGTGCCCAAACGGGGTATGCCCCAGATCGTGACCGAGCGCAATGGCCTCCGTCAAATCCTCATTGAGCCGCAGCGCCCGCGCGATGCTGCGCGCGATCTGCGACACCTCCAATGTATGCGTCAGCCGCGTCCGAAAATGATCCCCCTCGGGCGCGAGGAATACCTGTGTCTTGTGCATGAGCCTTCGGAACGCTTTCGCGTGGATGATCCGGTCGCGGTCGCGCTGAAAAACCGTCCGGTAGGCGCATTGCCCCTCCGCCCGCCGGCGGCCTTTTGAATCCCGCGCCTTCGCCGCATACTCCGACAGGATTTCGTATTCTCTTTTTTCGGATTCATTTCGGTCAAGCATTACTCCGTCCCGGTATGCCCAAAACCTCCCGCGCCGCGCTCCGTTTCCGCCAAAGCGGAAACCTTCTCCCATCGGCAGCGTTCATACCGGGCAAAGACAAGCTGCGCGATCCGATCCCCGTTTTGTACGGTATAGTCCGCTTCTCCGAGGTTGATCAGGGCGCACTGTATCTCTCCGCGATAATCGCTGTCGATCGTGCCGACGCCGTTGGCCAAGCCGATCCCGTGTTTTGCGGCAAGCCCGCTGCGTGCGCGTACCTGCGCCTCATAGCCGGGCGGCAGCTCCATGCGCAGCCCCGTCGGAATCAGCGCGCGCGTTCCGGGCGCCATTACAACCGGCGCATCAAGCAGAGCCCGCAAGTCCATGCCCGCGGAACCCTCTGTTTCATACTGCGGCAAAGACCCCTCCGCGGTCACGCGAATCAGGATTTCTTCCATCGGTACCGCTTTCAAACTCAACCGAGCAAACGATCCAGATCGACCGGCTGCCCGCCGATAACGACCGCCGAATACTTGCTCAGATCCGCAAACCGGGCCGCGATCCTGCGCACATCCTCGCCGGTGATGCTGTCAATCTTTGCAAGGATCTCTTCATCCGTGATGATACGGTCGAGCAGGATCATATTGCGTCCGATCGTGAACATTCGGGAACTGTTGCTTTCGCCGCGGAAGACAAAGCCTCCCTTATACTGCTCCTTGACGCGCGACAGCTCTTCCTCATGCACGCCGTCCTCGGCAAGCTTTACGATCACGTCCTTCATCGCGCCCAAAGCGGCCGTCAGCTTGTCGTGGGCCACCCCCGCGTAGATCACGAATTGCCCGTCCTCGACATAGGGCGCATCCGCCGAGTAGACGGAATAAGCAAGGCCTTTCTCCTCGCGAACCGCTGTGAACAAGCGGGAGCTCATGCCGCCGCCCAGAATCGCGGAATAGAGATTGAGGGCGTAGACGTCGTCGTCAAGGAATTTCAATCCATTCGTCCCCAAAAACAGATGTGTCTGCTCGATCTCCCGTATGGTACACTCCCGCTGCGGGCCGGCGCTGCCCGGCGTATAGCTGCGCGGCGCCGTAACAACGCTCGCGAACGCGCCGAATCCGGCTTCCAATTTCTCGCGCAGGGCTTCCTCGTCGAACATGCCCGAGCAGCTGATTACGATCGAATCGGCCGTGTAGCGCTCCGCCATATAGCCCAGCATATCGTCCCGCGTGATTGCGGATACGCTGTCGCGCGTCCCGATAACGCGCCGTTCCAATTCCGACCCCCGGAAGATCGACTCTGTGATCAAGTCGCTCCCCCAGTCGTCCGGCACGTCCTCGACCATCTTCATTTCCTCAATAATGACCTGCCTTTCCTTGTCTATCTCCGCTTGGTCAAAGAGGGAATTCGTCATAATATCCGAAAGCACATCAATGCTGGCGAAGAGATTGGATGACAGGGATTTGACATAATAGCATGTCGCTTCCCGGCCTGTGAACGCGTTGATGCTGCCGCCGAGTTTCTCGATATCCCCGGGAATCTGCCGATATCCGCGCGTCTTGGTACCCTTGAACAGCATATGTTCGATGAAATGGGAAATCCCGCCGTGCCGCGCCTCGTCGACGGAGCCCGCGCGTACAAAGATACCGACCGTAGCCGAAGCGTTATGCGGCAGATTTTCCGTCACCACGACAACGCCGTTTGAAAGTTTGTACTGTTTGATCAATATATTTTACCCCCGATCTATTTTCTATGATTCAATAACATCGTTCTATTGCGCTATAAGCTCTCGCGTTACAGCAGCGCCTTTCTTGAAAGGCTGATTTTGCCGGAACGCTCGTCGATACCCTTGACGGTGACCTGAACCTTGTCGCCGATGTTCATCACGTCCTCGACGCGGTTCACACGATGATTTTCCATTTCCGAGATGTGAAGAAGGCCTTCCTTCCCGGGTAGGATCTCCACGAAAGCGCCGAATTCCTTGATGCCTGTGACCGTACCGTCGTAGACCTCTCCGAGCTCGGGTACTTTCAGCAGCATTTCGATCATCTGGATGGCTCTTTCCATACCATCCGGCTCGACGGCCGCGATGGAAATAAGGCCCGTGTCGTCGATATCGATCTTGACGCCCGTTTCGGCGATAATGCCGTTGATTGTCTTGCCGCCCTTGCCGACGATGGTACCGATGTCCTCGGGATCGATCTGGATCGACTCGATACGCGGCGCGTATGGCGACAGCGATTCGCGCGGCGCGCTGATCTCTTCCTGCATTTGGCTGAGAATATACGCCCGGCCTTCATGCGCCTGCATGATCGCTTGCTGCAGGATTTCGCGGGAAAGTCCGTGAACCTTGATATCCATCTGAAGAGCCGTAATGCCCTTCGGCGTTCCCGCGACCTTGAAATCCATATCGCCGTAGTGATCCTCAAGCCCTTGGATGTCTGTCAAAATAGCGACCTTGCCGTCCTCGCCCTGAATCAGCCCCATCGCGACGCCGGACACAGCCGACTTGATCGGCACCCCCGCGTCCATGAGCGACAGCGAACTGCCGCAGACAGACGCCTGCGAAGAACTGCCGTTGGAGGAAAGGACCTCCGATACGACGCGGATGGCATAGGGAAACTCCTCCTCCGTGGGAAGTACGGGAATCAGCGCGCGTTCCGCGAGGGCGCCATGCCCGATCTCGCGCCGTCCGGGGCTGCGCATCGGCTTCGTTTCCCCGACGGAATAAGGCGGGAAATTGTAATGGTGCATGTAGCGTTTGCCCGTTTCGTCGCCGATACCGTCAATGGTCTGGGACTCTCTGAGCGGCGCCAGCGTTGTGACGGAAAGAGCCTGTGTCTGTCCCCGCTTGAACAGGCCGGAACCGTGCGTCCGCGGCAAAAATCCCGTTTCGCACCAAATTTGGCGAATTTCCGTGGTCTTTCGCCCATCCGGACGAACGCCTTCCTCGAGAATCATCTTGCGGAACCGCGCGTCAAGCAGTTCCTCGCACACCGACGCGATCTGTTTGGCGGACTCGGGATAGCGCTCCGCAAGCAATTCCTGCACCGCTTTTTCCGTTTCCTTGATACGCGCCTGTTGGTCGGCCCTTTCAAAGATATGCAGCGCTTCGTCCAATTTGGGTACCGCAAATTCGGAAATCTCGCGGTAGAGCTCCTCGGGGACAGGATTGACCGGCGGCTCATATTTTTCCTTGCCGATTTCCGAAACGATGCCGTCGATGAAATCAACAATCTTTTGGATTTCCTCATGCCCGGCGAACAGCACTTCGAGCACGAGGTCCTCTTCGACCTCGTTCGCGCCCGCTTCGACCATCATGATCGCCTCGCGCGTCCCGGAAATCGTCAGTGACAATTCGCTGACCTGACGCTGCGCAAGCGTCGGATTCACAACAGGCTTCCCCTCAATAAGGCCCATAATGACGGAGCCTGTCGGCCCCGCGAACGGGATATCCGAGATCGAGAGCGCGATGGAGGAACCGATCATAGCCGCCACCTCGGGCGAACAGTCCGGATCCACGCAGAGTATCGCCGCCACGACCTGAACGTCATTGAAGAACCCGCTCGGGAACAAGGGCCTGAGCGGCCGGTCCATGAGCCGCGCGCTCAAAGTCGCCTTCTCCGAGGGCCGGCCCTCGCGTTTGATGAAACCTCCCGGGATTTTGCCCGCCGCGTACATCTTTTCTTCGTATTCGCAGGTAAGCGGGAAAAAATCCTGATTTTCGCGGGGCTGTTTTGCCATACACGCGGTCACATTGACGACCGTTTCCCCGTATCGGACCGTCACCGCCCCGTTGGCCTGTTCCGCCAACTTGCCGATCTCAATCTGCAAAAGCCTTCCCCCGAGCGCCGTCTTGAATGTCTTGTAGTCTGTAAATCTCATTTCAATCCTCTTTCTTTCCTCAAAAACTTCCTATTACCGCTTCTTTCACCGATTATCAATAAACAAAGACGAGGCCGGCCCCGTCTTGTGTTCGTTGCCGCATTCGCGCTATTTCCTCAGGCCGAGCCGCGCAATGAGCGTTCTGTAGCGCTCGATATCCTTCGCCTTGAGATAGTTGAGCAGATTTCGCCGCTGTCCGACCATCTTCAAAAGGCCCCGCCGCGAGTGGTGATCCTTGTGGTGAATCTTCAGGTGCTCATTCAGATCGTTGATCCGGTAGGTGAGAATGGCCACCTGCACCTCGGGCGACCCCGTATCGTCCGTTTTCGTCTGATACTCTGCAATAATTTCCTGTTTTTTTGCCTGATCGATCATTTTTGCTCTCCTTTGCATACCGCTGCCCTGTTGCCGAGTCCCCGCCGGAGTGTCGAAGGACGCAGCAAAGGCGCCAATTTTCCGTTGCCAACCGCAACTGCACTATTGTATCATCACCCGCCCGCACTTGCAATGAAAATTTTACCAATCATCGGAAAATTTTTCCAACCCAACCCCTGTTGACTTTCCTCCAAAAGCATGTTTGAATTTGTGCATGGATATGTCGCACTCGTTCAAACCATTTCATATTGTACTCGTAGAGCCTGAAATCCCGCCGAACACGGGCAACATCGCCCGCACCTGCGCCGCGACGGGCACGCACCTTCATCTGGTGGCCCCGCTGGGCTTCGAGGTCAGCGACCGTTCCGTGCGCCGCGCCGGCCTTGATTATTGGCCCTATGTCAAACTGCACCGCCACGACAGCCTTGACGCGTTTTTGCGGGACTGCGCCGGTGCCCCCCTATATTTTGTTTCTACGAAAGGCAAGCAAAACCACGCGGACGTCAGATATGAGGACGGGGCGATGCTCGTGTTCGGAAAAGAAACAAAAGGGCTGCCGGAAAACCTGCTCAAAACGCAAGAAGACCGCACGATCCGTATCCCCATGCTCGGGGATGAACATTTGCGTTCCCTCAACTTAGCCAATTCAGCCGCCATCGTCCTCTACGAAGCGCTGCGCCAAAAATCTTTTTTGAACTTGCAGTGAGCCTACTCTTCGGAAGGGATTATTCAGGCGCGATCAGCCGTAGCTTGCACTGCGGCTGAAGCCGCGCAAGCCTGGCAGACGTCCTACCATCAATTTGCTTCGCAAATTGGGTTAGGACTGTCAGTGCAGGATGAACCGGTTGATATCCTGCAGCGTGATCACCGCCATCAGCGCAAACAAGCAAATAATACCCACCAAATGCACGCGCCCCTCAATCGCGTCCGTAATCTTCCGTCCCGTGACCTTGCGAATCACAAGAAACACAAGCCGCCCGCCGTCGAGCGCGGGGAACGGCAGCAGATTGACAATCCCGAGATTCAGGCTGATGAGCGCCGCCAATTGCACCACATAGATGAAACCGTACTGCGCCGTTTCCCCCACGGTCTTGACAATGCCGACCGGCCCCGTCAGCTGATCCATGCCCGCCTGCCCCGTCACGAGATCGCCGAGCACCTCGTACATGAGCCGCGCCATATTCCCCGTCGCCTGCACACCGTAGCCGAACGACCGGAAGAAATACCCGGCCGAACGTCCGAGTTCCGGCGTGATCCCAATCTTCAGCGCACCCGCCGCGTCATAATAAAATTCGGTTTCGATCGTCTGTACCCCGCCGGCTCTTTCGACAGTGAGCGTCACGGGAATGCCGCTGTCCGTCACGGTATCCGGGAGCGCTTCACCCTCCGCGGGCGCGTTTGCTTTCGCGTTTTCAAGCGCAGCGGATGTTTCTTCCTCATGCGCCGCGGCAATCCCCGAAACGATGACGAGGACATCGTCGTATTTTTTCACGGGCTGCCCGTCGATCGCCGTGATCCTGTCGCCGGCCCGCAGCCCGTCCGAAAAAGCCGGCGAAGCGTCCGAAACCTGCGCAATCCTTGTGATCGGCTCTCCCACAACAAAGATGATGATCGAGAGCAATACGATTGCGAGCAGGACATTCATGAGCGAGCCCGCGCACAGCACAAGCGCCCGCACCCGCGCCGGCCTGTTTCCGAACGCGCGCGGATTGTCGGACTCCTCATCCTCGCCCTCCATCGCGCAAAACCCGCCGATCGGAATCGCACGCAGCTGATACTTCGTTTCCCCGCGCCGGAAACCGAAAATCTTCGGGCCCATGCCGAGCGCAAACTCATTGACCTGAATCCGCGTCAGCTTCGCCGTGATCAAATGCCCCGTTTCATGAACGAAGATCAAAATGCAGAATATAATAATTGCATATACGATTGTCATAATATTATTTTATGTTCCCCATCGCCCGCCGCGCAGTTTCCCGCGCCGCGCCATCGATGCGCGCAACATCCTCCAGACTCTCCGCGCGCCGCGGCGTATGGCCGCAAAGAATCTCCTCCAATATATCCCCAATGTCCAAAAATCCGATCCGCCCCGCCGCGAACGCGTATGTCAGCGTTTCCGACGCCGCGTTCAGGACGATCGTATCGCTGTCCGTGCCAAGGCGTTCCGAGCGGCTGAGCGCTTCCTTTGCGAGCCGCAGGCATTTGAACGTTTCCGTATCCGGCGGCTCAAACGTCAGCTGCCCGAGCTCCGCGAGATTCAGCGCGGGCGCCCCGGTTTCCTTTCGATCCGGAAACGTCAGCGCGTAGGAGATCGGCGGCTTCATATCCGGCGCGCCAAGCTGTGCAAGGACACAGCCGTCTTTATAGTATACCATAGAATGGACGACACTCTGCGGATGTACGAGAACCTCGATCCGTTCCGGAGGGATTCCGAAAAGCCACTTTGCTTCGATGATTTCGAGCCCCTTGTTCAGCAGCGTCGCGCTGTCGAGCGTCACCTTTGTCCCCATCGACCAATTGGGATGGCGAAGCGCCGCCGCCGCTGTCACATCGGCCAGCTCCTGCCGGCGCAACCCGCGAAAGGGGCCGCCCGACGCCGTCAGCACAAGCTTTTCCACCCCGTCCATGCACACGGGGGCCGCGGCGGCACAAGCAACACAAGGGGACGGTTCATCCGTGTTGTCAACACAAGGGGACGGTTCATCCGTGTTGTCAGCCGCAGCTTGCCCTGCGGGCGAAGCCGCCCGCAGACACTGGAAGATCGCGCTGTGCTCGCTGTCAATCGGCACGATCGGCACAGCCGCGCCCCGCGCTTTTTCGCAAATCAAGCGCCCCGCGCAAGCCAATGTTTCCTTGTTCGCCAGTGCGATATAGCCCCCGTCCCGTCCCGATAGGCGGTCGATGGCGGCGTCCGTAGGCGACAGCCCCGCTGCGCCGACCAAGGCATTGAGCATTACATCGTATTCGCCCTCCCGCGCCAATTCCGCCCCGGCCGTAGGGCCGGCGAACACCGTCACGTCCGGGAAAGCCGTCCGAACCCGCTCCGCCCCCGCTTCATCGAAAACGGCGGCCGCGGCCGGCCGGAATTCCGCGATCTGTTCCATCATCAAATCGGCGTTCCTCCCGCAAGAAAGGCATGAAACAGTCAGCCGCCCGCCGCTGCCGCGGACAATCTCAAGCGCCTGCGTTCCGATGGAACCCGTCGCCCCGAATATCCCGATTTTTTTCGCCGCTTCCATAGACCCGCTCACGCAATGCCGCAATGCCGCAATGCCGCGATTACGCGGCGGCGGCGACGAACGCGGCTTTGAGCATGAGATAATAAAACACCGTCGGCGCCGTGAAAAGTATGCTGTCAATGCGGTCTAACACCCCGCCGTGTCCGGGAATAAGAGAACTCCAATCCTTGATCCCGATCTTGCGTTTCATCGCGGACGCGGACAAATCTCCGAGCTGCGAAACAACGCCGCCGATCACGCCGAGGGCGACGCAATCGGCAAAGCCGCTCTTTATGAACAGATACCCGAACAATCCGCAAAGCAAAACGCTGCCAAGCACCCCGCCGATCGCGCCTTCCACCGTCTTTTTCGGGCTGATGGCCGGGCACAGCTTCCGCGAACCGATCAATACGCCCGTGAAAAAGGCGAAGATGTCCGTACCGAAAGCCGCCAAGACGACAATCCAAACATAGCTGTGCAAGCCGGTCATGGAGATGTGTTTTGTGAACTCGATGGGCGTACTGAAAAACGCGTCGACCATGACGATGTGAAACGCCAAAAAGATGACATAGAACACCCCCGTGATCGTCGTCATCCCCTGAACAAGGTCGCGTTTTTCGATCGCGAACATCGAAAGGAAGCAAAGCAGCAAGGAAATGAACGACCACGGCAGCATGATGTAGGAATGAATCGCCGGCACGAGATACCCCGCGTACAAAATGGCGATGCTCGCCCAAAACACCCACATCGCGGGGCGCTTTTCCCCAAACGCGTCCGCGAACTCCCGCAAGGCCAGAATGGTCAGCATGAGCACGCCGGCAATGAGGAAATAACCTCCGAGAAATACGATGATCAGCATCGGCGCCATGATCAGCGCGGAAATCGCCCGTGTTTTCATGACCGCCCTCCGAATCTGCGCTTGCGCGCGGAAAAAGCCATTATCGCGTTGTCAAATTCCTCCGGCGTGAAGTCCGGCCAAAGAACATCCGAAAAAATAAACTCGCTGTATGCCGCCTGCCAAAGCAGGAAATTGGACAGCCTTTTCTCGCCGCCCGGACGGATGATGAAATCAGGATCCGGCATATCTCCCGTATACAAACGGCTCGCCAAGGCCTTTTCGTCGATGGCGCCGACCGCGAGATTTCCGGCTAAGGCATCCTCCGCCAAGCGCCGCGCCGCCCGCACGATCTCCGCGCGGCTGCCGTATCCAAGGCAGATATTAAAAACCAAGCCGGTGTTTTCCGCGGTCCGGCTGACGGTTCGTTCGAGATACTTCCTGACGTCTTTGGGCATCTCCGAAGTGTCGCCCACCACATTGACCTTGACATTGTTGCGCCAAAGTTCGTCGAGCTCTTTGTCCACATAGATCATCAGGAGTTTGAAAATCCCCGATATCTCCTCCGCGCCGCGCTTCCAATTTTCCGTAGAAAAAGCGTACACCGTCAAATACTGTATGCCGATATCCGACGCGTGACGCACGATGGCTGTCATAGCGCGCATACCGGCGTCATGTCCGAAATACTTCGAAATTCCCTTGTTCTCAGCCCATCTGCCATTGCCGTCCATGATGATCGCCGCATGAACGGGTGCGTTTTCCTGCCGCGCCGCCATCAAACCTCAAGAATCTCCGCTTCTTTGGACGAAACGATCTGATCGATCATTTCAATGGCCTCATCGGTCTTTTTCTGAACGCTTTTTTCTTCGGTTTTCAGATCGTCCTCCGTCAAATCTCCGGATTTCTCCTGTTTCTTCAAGTGTTCGTTTGCGTCCCTGCGCTCGTTGCGGATCGCGACCTTCGCGTCCTCTCCGAATTTCCGTACGAGCTTCGTGAGATCCCTCCGGCGCTCCTCCGTGAGCGAGGGAATCTGCAGACGCAGCATCTTGCCGTCGTTGCTCGGATTGATCCCGATATCGGCGGCGCTGATCGCTTTCTCAATCTCATGGAGCGACTTGGGGTCGAAGGGCAGGATCGCAAGCGACCTCGGGTCGGGTACGGTGATGTTCGCAATGCTCTTCAGCGGTGTCGGCGTACCGTAATAATCAACCGTCACCTTGTCGAGCAAGGCCGGATTGGAGCGGCCGGCCCGCACCGTATTGAGATTTTCCTTCAAAATCGTTATGGTCTTTTTGATTTTGTCGTCAAGGACTTCCTGAATATCTTTCCCTTGCGTATTCATTATCTTACCTCCTCAGCGATTTAGCGATTTCGTGATTTCGCGGCTATAGATTCAGCGAATAATCGTTCCGATCGCTTCTCCGTATACGGCTTTCAGCACATTGCCCGGTTCGTTGAGCGCGAATACGTGAACCGGGATCGCGTTGTCCCGGCAGAGCGAAGCCGCCGTGCTGTCCATGACCTTCAGGTCCTTTTCCAGAATCTCCTGATGGGTAATTTCCGAATAACGCACGGCGTCCGGATTTTTCTCGGGATCGTCCGAATACACCGCGTCGATCCTCTTGGCGAGCAGGATGATGTCAGCCTCGACCTCCGCCGCGCGAAGGGCCGCCGTCGTATCCGTTGAAAAAAACGGGTTCCCCGTGCCGGCCGCAAAAATCACGACGTCCCCATTCTCCATCTCGGCCATCGCTTTTCTTCGGATATAGGGCTCCGCGATCTCCCTCATCTCAATGGCCGTCTGTACGCGCGTATCAAGGCCCGCGCTTTCAAAAGCCGACTGCAGCGCCAGTGCGTTAATCACCGTCGCGAGCATACCCATATAGTCCGCCGTCGCCCGGTCCATGTTTTCGCTTGTGCGGCCCCGCCAGAAATTGCCGCCGCCGACCACCACCGCGATCTGCACACCGAGGTCGTATACCTGTTTGATCTCATTCGCGACCGTGCCGAGCATGCGGTCGTCAAGCCCAAAGCGCCCCTCGCCCGCGAGCGCCTCGCCGCTGATTTTCAGAATGACCCTTTTGTATTTCGGCTTCATGACCGGCCTATTGCCCTATCTGCTTCGCGACTTCCTCCGCAAAATTTTCTTCCTTCTTCTCGATGCCCTCGCCCACTTCGTAGCGGATCATCGAAACAACCTTCGCGTCCTTGCCGAGCGCTTTCGCGGCGTCGCTGATGTACTGCCCCACCGTGAGCTCGCCGTTCTTGACGAACTTCTGCTCCAGCAGACAGGTTTCCTTGAGCTCCTTCTTCAGGCGCCCCATGACCATCTTCTCCACGATTTCGGCGGGCTTGCCCTCCTGCAGCGCCTGCCGCACAAGGATATCCTTTTCCTTTTCCATGTACACAGGGTCCACGCCGCTCTCGTCAATAAACAGCGGATTCATCGACGCGATCTGCATCGCGATATCCTTTCCGAGGGTGTTCACTTCTTCGGGTGCCGCATCCGTCCCGATTCCTACAATAACGCCGATCTTGCCGGCCCCGTGCAGATATCCCACATAGACCACGCCGCTTTCATGGAACGTCTTGAACCGCCGAATGCCGATATTCTCCCCGATTTTGGCAAACAAATCCGTCAGCTTTTCCTGCACCGTCTGCGTTTCACTGTAGCGCTTTTGCAGGAAATCCTCAATGCTTGTTGTATCCGTATCCACCGTCAAACAGGAAACAACGTCCGCGAATTCGACAAAATCCGCCCCCTTTGCGGCGAAATCCGTTTCCGAATTGACTTCGATAATACCGGCTTTTTTGCTGTCCGGCGACAGCTTGATACGCACAAGACCCTCCGCGGCAATGCGCCCGGATTTCTTCGCGGCCTTCGCGAGCCCCTTTTCCCGGAGCAGGTCGATGGCCTTGTCCATGTCCCCGTCAACCTCGACGAGCACATTCTTGCAATCCATCATGCCCGCACCCGTACGTTCTCTCAATTCTTTTACCAATGCGGATGTAACAGCCATATCTCTGTCCTCCCTATCTTCGCAATACGTTCTTGTTTACATTAATTTATTTAGTTTATAACTTTAAAAATCATCGTCGTCATCCGCTTCCGCCGTGTTCGCCGCCGCTTCCGCGGGAATGTCCTCGCCTGCCGGAGCTTCCGCGGCCGCAGGAGCTTCCTCGACCGCGGGAGATTCTTCAACTACAGGAACTTCTTCAATCGCGGCAGTTTCTTCAGATGCAGGAGCTTCTTTAACTGCGGCCGGAACTTCTTCGACCACAGGAACTTCTTCAGATGCAGGAGCTTCTTCGGCCGCTGCGGGAGATTCCTCGACCGCTGCGGGAGCCGCTTCGGCTGCCGGAACTTCCGCGGCCGCCGGGGCTTCTTCGGCTGCAGCCGCTTTCACAAAATCCGCTTCTGTGACCGCCGCGGCGGCTGTTCCCGCTGCGTCCGCCGGTTCCGCGGGCGCAAACACCGCTGCGCTTTCGCTCGAAACCGCATCATCGGCGGCGATCGGCGCTTCCGCAAAGCTCTCACCCTGGTTGGCCTCAATGACGGCATCCGCGATGGCGGCCGTAATCAAGCGGATGGAGCGGATCGCGTCGTCATTGGCGGGGATCACATAATCGACATCGTCCGGATCGCAATTCGTATCCACAATGCCGACGATCGGGATCCCCAGAATCCTCGCTTCCTTTACCGCAATCCGTTCTTTTTTCGGATCGACTACAAAAATGGCTCCGGGCATCCGATGCATATCCTTGATGCCGCCGAGGAATTTTTCCAATTTCGCGTATTCCAAGCGAAGCTTGCCGACTTCTTTTTTGGTCAGCTGCTCAAATACGCCGTCGTCCTCCATCTTTTCGATCTCATGAAGGCGGTCGATTCGTCCGGAAATCGTCTTGAAGTTGGTCAGCATACCGCCGAGCCAGCGTTCATTGACAAAAAATTGCCCGGAACGGTTTGATTCATCCTTCACCGCCTGCTGCGCCTGCTTCTTCGTCCCGACGAAAAGAATCGGCTTGCCCGTTTTGACGATATCCTGCACAAACGTGTAGGCGTCGTCGATCAAGCCGACGGTCTGCTGCAGATCAATGATATAGATACCATTGCGCTCGGCAAAAATATACGGGGCCATCTTCGGATTCCAGCGCCGTGTCTGATGTCCGAAATGCACACCCGCTTCGAGCAATTGTTTCATAGTAATGACTGACATGTCTTACCTCCGGTTTCTCCTCCGCCGAACAGTATCAAAACGGGCTTCCGCGCGGGACATGTCTTTCCCGCCTCGGCACCGACCCATCGCCGTCCGACGTGCGTAATAATGAATCTTTTCCCCGCCCGGCCCCGCCGCACACAAAACACAGCGACAGAACAAGACGCAACGAATAGCATACAACCTCAGACAAAAAAAATCAAGCCCGATTTTCGTCGGCGTCAGTCGACCTCCGGGTAGTCCGAATCATCCGGCTGCCGCGGCCCGTCCTTGACGAAATCCCCCGCCGCACCGCAATCCGGGCAGATTCCGAAGTCCGCGCCGAATTCATCCGACCGCGAATAGTCATATTTGAACTTCTCCCCGCACACCGGACAGCGATAATAAAAATACAAAGTTCCCCAACTCATACCGCCCTATTCTCCTTCCTCAATGCAATCGGCAGCTTTCAACTGAACAAGCCAATCAACAATCAAAGACTCAAACCCATTGGTAATATTCACTCAATCATTCTCCCATCGGCGAAATCCATTTTTCTTGAACCAATCGATTCAATGCCAATCCGTTCTGATGTTCAGTAAATTGTTTCTTTCTTTCATTCCATGCATAGGTTTTGGAAATGACATCCGTC
>JAITNA010000203.1 GCA_031290715.1 Eubacteriales Family XIII. Incertae Sedis bacterium
TGGAATGCGGTGCGTTTTGCGGTAGACAAGAGGCGGGCGCATGGGCAGTTTATCCTCACCGGCTCTGTTATTCCCACGCGTACTGACGATATGCACACGGGGACGGGCCGCATTGCGCGGATGAAAATGCACACCATGTCGCTATATGAATCCGGGGAATCCAATGGTGTTATTTCGTTAGGCGATTTGTTTGACGGCAAGGCGGGTATGGATGGAAAATCCGATTTGACCATTGAGCGCTTGGCGTTCGCCATCAACCGGGGCGGTTGGCCCGAAGCCGCTATGGAACAAAGTGAAAAAATCGCCTTGGCTATCGCCGCAGACTACCTTGAAGCCGTAGCGAATGAGGATATTTCCAAAGCGGACGGCGTTGAAAAAAACCCGGATAGGGTCAAGGCGCTCATGCGTTCCCTGTCCCGGAATATTTCAAACGAAGCACGCACAGCAACAGTTTTGAACGACTTGATTGCCAATGACGAAGCGTTATCACAAAGCACTGTTGACCAATATATTACAGCGCTCAAAAAAATATATGTCATTGCGGACTTACCTGCATGGAGTGCAAAGCTTCGCTCAAAAACCGCCGTCAGAATGACCGCTAAACGGCATTTTGCGGATCCGTCCATCGCAACAGCATCTCTGCGCGCTACGCCAAAACGTCTGCTTTCTGATTTTAATACATTCGGATTTTTGTTTGAATCGCTTTGCATTCGCGATTTGCGGATTTATGCCGACAGCATTGATGGGGCTGTTTATCATTACCGCGACAAGAGCGGACTCGAAATTGACGCCATTATTCAGCTCGCCGACGGACGCTGGGGCGCAGCGGAAGTGAAAATGGGCGCGTCCGAAATTGAATCGGCCGCCGAGAATCTGCTGAAACTCACAAAGATTGTGGACACCGAAAAAATGAACGAACCGTCATTCCTGATGGTGCTGACAGGCACGGAGTATGCTTTCCAACTTAAAAACGGCGTGTGGGTCGTACCGTTGGGATGTCTGAAAAATTAGGGAGTAAATGTGTAACATCTATAGGTTCTTTCGGTTGAATACCGCTTTGCTTGCTATGTAGATCGCCGCGCCGAGCGCAAGGCAGGCCGCGATTTGCAGGAGCGCGCTCGGCGTGAAGAGGATCAGCTTGAAGAAAGCGGCTTCCGCGGCCCGAAGCGGCGCGATGGGCGTGAACACGCAGAGGATCGCGATAAGTACGCCGTCGGTAATCCACCCGGCAAGCGTGCCTTGCAGCGCCGAGAGCGTATGGGCGAATACGGCCGCGAAGAAAAGAAACGCGAACTGCCGCAGAAAAGCAAGGGCGACGCCGTGGGCGCTCCACCCGAACACATCGAGCAAATTGACTCCAACCTCGAAAAACCCCGTTTTCAAAATCGCCGGGTCCCAGACCGCGTGAATCACGCAGTTCGCCAAGGAAACCGCGGCGGCGAGGACGACGTATGCGATCAGCGCGCCCCTGAAAAACAGATCGCGGCTCCCGCCGAGGTGCATGAATCTGCGGAAATTGCGCGACGCGATCAGGATCGCGCAAAGCACGGGCAGAAGATACAGGTAGTTGCCGAAGCTGATATCCCAGCTCCCTTTCATGGCCGTATTGCCCGATGCGATCAGGATGATCATGACAAGGGTCTGCGCGAGCATGGCTATGGCGGCGATACCGGCCGCAAGGAAAGCCGGCTTCGTGTTTTTGAGATGGAGCCGCGCGGCCGCGAACGCCCGGGCCCTATTATTCCCTCTATCGTTCATGATGTATCTCCTCTCCCACGAGTTTAATAAAGAAGTCCTGCAAGGACAGTCTGTCTGCCTGTACGCCCGCCGGTGCCGGAATGCGTTCGTCGTAAATGTACGCCGCGAGCATGCCGCCGATTTTGCTTTGCCCGATGCAATTGAGGTTTTCGAGCAGCGGCGCCACCGCGTCCGCCGGGCCCGTCAGCACATAGGCGTGTTCGTCGATGTCGCCGATGTCGGTGCGCAGCAGGCATTTTCCTTTTTCAATAATAATCAGGCGCTCGGCGACCTTTGCGATTTCATCAATGAGATGTGTGGACACGATGATCACGCGCGGGTACGCTTCATAGCTTTCGAGAAGCAGGGCGTTGAACTGCTCGCGCATGATGGCGTCGAAGCCGAGTACGGGCTCGTCGAGCAGCGTGATTTTCGAGCGGCCGGCGAGTGTCAAAATCGTGCTGAGCATCGTCCTCATGCCGAAGGACAATTGCTTGTAGCGCTTGCGCCCGTCGAGGGCGAATTTTTCCGCCATGCGGCGCGCAAACGCCAGATCGAAGCCGTCCCTGATCGTGCCCGCGGCTTCGATCAATTCCGATACGCGCATATTGAACTGGTCGGAACCGCTCTCCGCGAAACTGACGCAAGCGGGCATATGGGCCATCGATACACGCTTTCCGCAGACGGCGATGGCGCCGCCCGTCGCGCCGATATGCCCCGCGATCAGTTTCATCAGCGTGGTTTTCCCCGCGCCGTTTCGGCCGAGCAGGATGTATATCCCGTTCTCCTCGATGGTCAGTGACAGATCGTCGATGGCGGTCACACGGCCGTATCGCTTGCTGACATTTTGCAGTTCGATCATTTGTTTGCTCCTTCCGTTTTGGCAAATTCTTTTCGCTCGTCTGTTTCCTTTTCCCGAATCAGTTTGACGAGCTCTTCCGCGGTGATATTCAGGGTGCGCGCTTCTGCGAGAAACGCGCCGAGCGTCGTTTCGGTGAAGCGCTTTTTGCGGCGTTTCACGATCTTTTCCCGCGCGCCCGCCGCCACGCACATCCCGATGCCCGGCTTTTTGTAAAGTATCCCGTCCTCGGCCAAACGGCTGACGGCCTTGACCGCCGTGGCGGGGTTCACGTTGTACAGCCGTGAAATCTGCGTGGTGGAAATGATGAGTTCATCCGTCCCGTAGGTTTCGTCGATGATGCCGTTCTCAACGATCTCCATGATTTGCGCGAAAACCGGCCTGTCGTTGTTCAAAATACCGCCTCCTTCTCGTTGCCGCGTTAGTGGTTAATGGTCATGACAATTAACCATAATGTGAGTATACCCGCCGGGAAGCCCCGCTGTCAAGAAAAACCTGTGTCCATAGGACTGTCAGGACTGTCACAGAAAAAACTGTGTCATAGGACTGTCATTCTTGGGGCCGCCGCTTGCGGCAGATCCCGAGAATCCAGTGCCAACTAATGTCATTCCCGGGCGCGAAGCGAACCGGGAATCCAGTGACATATTTACCTCCATTCCGCCGCGCAGCGGCTGCACAAATTCGTCATGTAAAAAAAGTTATCCACATTATTTTTCACACTTATCTCCGGATTCCCGGGACTGCCCTGCGGGCACCTCTGCTGTCCGTTTTTCCATTACACGCTAAAGCGTGGTAACTGATCAGACCCCTGCTAAAATACTGTCATTCCCGCGATAATGGTGCTTCTCAAATTCCGCAAGGAATTTGCAAGAAGACCTTATACAACACTTTCTGAAATCTATGATTTCATGAAAGTGACTGCAGTGCGGGAATCCAGTGACATATTTACCTCCATTCCGCCGCGCAGCGGCTGCACAAATTCGTCATGTAAAAAAAGTTATCCACATTATTTTTCACACTTACCTCTGGATTTCCGGGATTGCCCTGCGGGCACCTCTGCTGTCCGTTTTTCCATTACACGCTAAAGCGTGTGGAAAAAAGGCAACTCGGGAATGACAGTGGTACAGGAGCTTTAGCTCCGTCGTACCACGT
>JAITNA010000009.1 GCA_031290715.1 Eubacteriales Family XIII. Incertae Sedis bacterium
TTCAAGGCCTTGAAAGGCAATCTGCCCTTGTTCATGTTGATGCTTTGCTATTTCGTCTGGGGTTTCCAAGGTGGGATCAGCGCAGGCGGCAGGATGTACTACTTCACCTATATCGCCGACAATATCAATCATTTCGCGCCGAACATGACGTTCATGTCTACGGGCGGTTTGGTTGCCACGGTTCTGCTTGGCGTGTTCACCATGCGTTCCAAAAACAAGAGGAATATCGGTATTGTCACATGGATCGGCGGCGGCATTCTGTATATCGCCATGTGGTTCATTGACTCGTCGACGGTCAACGGTATGCGTTTGTTCGACATTTTTACGTTCGTTCAAATGCTCTTTGCGGGTATGGGCATGGCCAGCATCTATGCGTTGGTGCCCGACGTGACAGAGTATACGCAGGGCAAGCACGGCATTCGCGCCAGCGGTTTCCTGTTCGCGTTGATCAACTTCGCGCAAAAAGTCGGAACGGCCATCTCACAGGCGGTCTTCACGGCGTCCTTAGCCGCACTTGGCTATCAGCCCGGCGGTGAAGTGCAAACCGAAGGCGTCCTCAGCCTGATCCGCGGCTCGATCACGGTCTGGCCCGGCATCATGTTGTTCGTAGGCGTATTCGCGTTCTTTATGATCAAGATCAATCGCCAGACGCATGAAGAAACACTTGCGAAGCTTGGTCAATAGTCAATCGTAATTGCACAAACGAAACATTTTTATCGCCCCCGAAACGGAATCGAATCGGGGGCGGTAGCATATGACGGCCCCGCGGTAACTGCTCAGACTTGCTTGCCCATTGTCATTCCCGGGCGCGAAGCGAACCGGGAATCCAGCGATAAATATGTCACTGGATTCCCGCATTCGCGGGAATGACAGTATTTTAGCAGGGGTCTGAGCAGTTACGCCCCGCGGCGCCGGCATCGTGGCGCGGTGTCAGCGCTTTTGTAATTTCAAGGAAAATGCAGTATAATATTTTGACGTTATTAATTGTGAGGCTATACGTATCGGTGACCGATAAGGAAGAAAGATGGAATTAAAACAGCTTTGGTATTTCAAACATGTTTACGAAACCGGTAGCTTTTCCAGGGCGGCGAATACGCTTTCTATCACACAGCAGGGACTCAGCCTTTCAATCGACAAACTCGAAAAGGAGTTGGGCGTCATTTTCTTTCTGCGCAGCAAAGCCGGGGTTGAGCCGACTGAAATCGCCAAGGCTTTCAAGGAAGACGTAGATATCATCCTGAAAAACACCACGGAATTGAAAGCCAATATCCAAGCGGCGGGCAGACAGGTCAACGGAATTGTCAAAATAGGGTTGACGCCGGCCGCGACGCCGTTTTTTGTGCCGAGGCTTCTCACCGAATTCGGCGAGCGGTATCCGTATATCAAATTGGATATCAAAGAAATGACGGATTTGACAAGTGAAACGGCTATCAAACAAAACAAGATCGACCTTGCTTGCGTGATGGATATCGTCAATTCCAAGAATATCGAGAAAGTCCCCCTTTTTGAAGATGAAGTCATGGTGGTTGTGCGAAAGGACAATCCTTTGGCGAAGCGGGAGGTTCTTCGGTTTGCGGATCTGGACAAAGAAAGTTTCATCTTACCTCCGGACGATTTCAATTGGTACAGCAGTATCTTTGATTTGTGCAACAAAGCGGGATTTCAGCCAAAGATATCCTATATCACAAGCGATATAGGGTTGACTTACGGAATTGTCAGCGCAAACAACAGCATCGCTTTTATCAGCAAAAAATTCATATCGTCGTTTCGGGAAGGCGAAACGATCGCGATCCCCCTTTCACCCAAAGAAGGCTTGTCCTTTCGTATCAGCCTGATCAAGAAAAAAGGGAAAACCGGACACTACGCCGCGGAAATCCTGTTTGATTATATCCGCGATATCAGCAAAACATACATCGCTTTATAGCAGCCTTTCACGCAGCCTGTGTCTATTCAGTGGTGTGGCAAAACCTTGTCATTCGCGGGAATGACAAGGGTGCTTCCTAATGTCATTTGGGCGCGAAGCGTCCCGAGAATCCAGTGGTATATTTATCTCTGGATTCCCGCATTCGCGGGAATGACAGTGGTACAGGAGCTTCAGCTCCGTCGTACCACGTCTGTCAAGAGTGCAGCGGCTCTGCCGCATGGCACTCTACGGCTGACAAGGTTTTTGCCGCATACCTGAATCGTAAGGCGGCTGAATATGTTTCAAATCGGCTGCGCTGTGGTATACTTTGCTTGCGGCGGGCGCTTGCTTTGGCTTTTGTTTTTTCATGGGGGCGAAGCAAGAAAACGGGAAGGCTTTGTATCTATATTATATAGGGGGGCGCTATATTGGCGGAACAGAAAATCATAGAGTTGGCCCGCAGGGCTGTGGGGGGAGATCGAAAAGCGTTTGAAGAGTTGTGCGTTCAAAAGTCGCGAAGCGTGATTTTTAACGCGTACAGCTATGTGAAAAATCTGGAGGACGCGGAGGACATTGCGCAGGAAACTTTCCTGACGATGCTCGGGAGTATCAAAGGGCTGAAAAACCCTGAAGCCATCGACATCTGGATCCTTCGGATTGTACAAAACAAATGCAAGCGCTTTCTCGTGAAAAGATCGAAAAGCGACGACGATGTCGATATTGACGACGAAGCGGTCGCGGGGACAATGGTCGAAGATAAGGTTGATTTTCTGCCGGAGGTCTGCGCGGAGAACAAGGAGCTTGCAAAACGTATCTATGATATCGTCATGGCCTTACCCCTCAAAAGGCGGGAAACGATTATCATGTATTATTACGATGATATGGGATACAAGGAGATTGCGGAGTTCACCGGCGTTTCGGTCAATACGGTGGCGACGAATATTATGAGGGCGAAGGCGATGATTCGCGAGGAATTGGAAAAGCCGAAGAACGAAGACATCTCCGCGCTGAGCGGCGCGAAGCCTGTTTCTGTTCTCGGCCGCATTCTGAAGGAGCAGGCGATACAAACCGTTCCGGATCAATCCGTCGTCGCCGTGGCCGCGAAAACGGCTGCGGCGGTCATGCATCTCGCAAGCATACAGCCGGTCGCCGCGGCCGGGGTATTGACCGGCAAGGCCGCCTTGTGGATCGCCGCGACTGTCGTGGTGGCGTCGGGCGTCACGGGGGCGAGCATTGTACATTATAAAGAAACGGTAACGGAGCATCCCGGCACGACCCAGATTTTGCCGCCCGTCGCGGAAGAAGTCGATACGGGAGGGGCCATCGTGTTCTCCGGCGGGACGAGCGCGGACGGCCACGTCAACCCGGAGGGCGCGGCGCTCGAGGGCCTTGGCTTTGAGGTCACGGGGGCATCATGGACGATCACGGACGTCGCCGGCGGCTTGCGCGGCGAAGGCGAAGGCACGGACCCCGCGGATATGCTGAAAGAGATGAAGCAAAACGCCGAGCCGGGGATTTACACCCTGACATACAAATTGACCGACCCCGCGGGGAATCTCTTGGAAAAAACACGCATTTTTGAAATCAAGTAATTAACGTAAATAAATCGTAAATTCCAAAAAAAGGTTTGCTTTCTGATTTTTTGGGTATATACTGTGTGCGAGCGGTAATTTTATATATGTGCGCTTGCAAAAAATATTTGCGGTTTTTTTTTATTCAAAAGCAATAAAAAAGAATCGCGGTGTATCTTATATATTGTCAAGGGCTTTGCTGTAAAGCAGTTGGTTGTTGCGGATAGTTATTGCGGATGTTGTTGCTGTAAAGCGGTTTGGGAGTTCAAATCAAAGGTTATTGCAAATTGTAAATCAAGGTAAGGGGGGAAGATGGATACCATTCGATATTCTGATTTTCTGAAAAAACGTGTTTTGGCAGTTGTATTGGCGATCGTTGTGATGGCGGTGGCAGTCGTTCCTGTGATGGCGACGGCGAATGCCGCCAATGAGGGAGGGTATACCCTTAGCTTTCAAGTAGGGGACATCGTTGTCAAGACGGCGAGCCTTCCGATTCCCGAAAACGGCGAGCCTGCCGTCATTTCTTCGGAACTATTGCCGACGGACGGCGAGATCGCGAGGGCGAATCCCGACGGCACGGTCGTCGCGTGGGTCCGCGCCGGGGATGAAAACGGCATCAAAACGGAGTATACCGCAGACCCGGCGCTGATCGCGACAGGGACTTATACGGATATTGCGGCTTATGTAATAACAGGCGATGTCACGTTTCTGGCGGTAGGCGCTCCGGGCGCGGCTCCGGAAACGCCGGCGGAAACGCCGGTCGCCGAAGAAACGCCCATCGCCGAGGAGCCGCCCGCGGACGAAGAAACACCGGCCGCCCCGGAAACACCCGCGGCCCCGGAGAAAACGTTCTCGATCAAGGGGATTCTCAGCGCACTGGGGATCATGCCCTTGAGTACGCAGGGCGAGGATTATACGGACGGCGACGGG
Source organism: Eubacteriales Family XIII. Incertae Sedis bacterium (assembly GCA_031290715.1). Taxonomy (GTDB): domain Bacteria; phylum Bacillota; class Clostridia; order Peptostreptococcales; family Anaerovoracaceae; genus JAITNA01. The sequence goes on from JAITNA010000009.1 coordinate 4,405, forward strand.
GTGATCAACAGCGTCGCCCTTGCCACAACACCCCCCGCTACTTTCCGTCCCGGGGATTCGCAGAGTTATAACGTCCAGGTGTTTCTTGACAACAAAATCGGCGGCTCTTCCTCGGCCAAGAGCGTCTGGCTCGGATACCGTTTTGTCATCAACCCTGCCGTGAACGCGTCATTGGGCGAGTGGACATTCACCGTACCTTCCTGGCTGCTTGATCTCGATACCGGACTCGTGGCCGCCGTGCCGGAAAAAGTCGGCAATACGCTTGTTCTGGAAGGCCGCGTCCTGCATACAAACAACGGCGATAATGTTTTCCCGAATGATATCGGCAGGTCGATCAGCATCAAGAACGAAAACAGCGTGGATCATGAAACCGCGAATTTTGCCGCGCAAGCGTGGATCTATTCGGATGGCGAGGGCGGCAGTAAGTCTGATGTCATTGAGCTGCCCGAACTCACCTCCACCCCGAAGTACATCCTTGCGCAGCGCCGTTTCGACGCGTTCGCCTCGGGCTGGTACAACGCCGCCACCGGGGATTTCAGCCTTTCGCAGCCGAGTGATCCTACGGGCTATGTCTTTGGGCGCGTTTACAATTATCAGTCGGTCGTCTACGCGAGCGGGAGTACCGAGCGCTTGGACCCGACCGAGCCCATCACATGGAAGATGGACTACCGCGTCGAAACCACGGATGACCCCGACTCCGCGCCGCAGACCTGGGCGGCGGAAACGGACCCCGCGTTCATGCCCATTCTCATCGGAATGCGCGGGGCGCAGGTGAATTTGAACGCGAGCAACCAGACTGACAATTCAAACCAATTGCTGCGCTACGGTGAATCTGTTTCGGATCAAAGGGACTTGAGCTACGGCGGGCTGTTTCCGGGAATCAACCCGGTGGTTGACAGTAATTATGAGCCGTACGCGCATGGCACCGCTCTGTATACGCTGCAGGAAAATCAAGACAAATCATCCGTAGATGTTCGCGTCATCCTCTCGCCCGGCGACAAGAATTCTTTCGCGCATCGGGCCGGCGACACGGCGGTCTTCTTCGTGCCGCTGAATCCCGCTGATACGAACGATACAACAAGAAGATTTGTCATCACTTCGTATGATTTGAACGCCAAAAGCTACACCGGAAAAGACGTGACAGACGCCGCCCCGTGGGATGATACAAACAGATATATCGTACCGCCGAAGGCGAGCACCGGCGCAAGCGGGGCGCTCACCCGCATGATCGCTTACAATATATATCAAGAAACTACCAACGAATATTATCAAATTGAACGGGGGGGCGCGGCGATCGAGATTCAGTGGACTGTTGGGCCGCGCGATCCGGTGACGCTGCCGGACTGGGGGATCAACGCCGCCAACGTACTCGTCAAAATCGATAACGGCCTGACGTTCAGAGGAAATTGGGCTTGGCTCAGTGACACGAGCTTTAGCGGCAGTACCAAGCCGACGATCCTGTGGGGCCTCAAATCTGACGGTGAAGATTGGATCGACGAATATGAGATCAACCATACCGAGGACTATCAGCTCGTCTACTACAACACCTATGCTGAAGCGGCCACGCACGGCAAGGTCGTCGGCATGCTTGTTGAATTCCGCGGGGGTACTTGGATCAGGGAGAATCTGGCAAATCGCTTCGAAATCACGGCGACAGGCGTGCCCGGAAGCAGTCAGGTCATCCTGCAGGATGTGCGCCTATGGTGGGGCGGGGGCGACGAAGCCGCCGCGACGACCGCTACATGGAAAGACAGCAACGGCAGTGAAGTGACACTGGCGGAACCGTCCCAATCCCTTATGGTACCCTATGACGCGGGGATCGGCAGCGATGTCTATCTGCGGGATATCTGGCAAACAGGTTTGGACAAGCCCGAGCAGCGGCAAGGCCATACGTTCGGCGACACGGTATTTATCACGGGCGGGACAATCAGCCCGGTTGTCGGTACACCGCTGAACGGCGTCAATATCCAAGAGAACCTATGGTATGGCGTCGGCAACGGCGGAAGCTCAGCCTATGATATCGGGATGGGCCAGCGCACGGCCGACCGCAAAGCGCGTTTCACCGTGACGGGTTCCCAGATGCTGAACTTGAGTGTAAACCTTGAGTCGTTCAACACCGGCAGTAAAAAAGGCGTGTTCACGCCGGATAAGGATAATGTATGGCTTTCGACGGCGGACAATCCCGTGACCTACACCCCGGGCGCCGGTCCCGCGGACCCCGGCTCCTTCAGCGGCGGCGTCAAGATCAATCCGGACGACTTCTACATTAACGGCAGCGGTACCTTTGAGATTTTCTGGTCAAGCACGATCGGAAACGAGTTCGATTTGGCAAACGACGCCCCTGCGGGCCGATTCGTCAACTTCGTGAAGCTCGCGCTCCTCGGCGAAAGCAAAAAGCTTGCCAAAATAACCGATTGGAACATGGTGCTTGAGGCAAACCTCGAAAAGACGACGATCACGAGCGTAAGCAAGAGGGTGCAAAGCCCCGCGGCGAAAGACGAAGCGACATTTTTGCTGCGCGCCGGCAACGGCACATCGAAGGGCATTGAAGACAGCTTCTTCCTTGACGTGCTGCCTTTCGGCGGCGACAGCCGCGGCTCGAACTATAACGGCTCGTATACCATCAAAGGGGATACGGTCACGGTCGACGCGCAGTCCGGGGGCGGTGCGTCGGCTTCGGATGTGAGAGTGTATTATACGGCGGATTCCGATATTCGTACCGCGGGTACGTCGGGCGGCATCCCGACCTCGGCCATATTCAGCGGAATGGGCGATACCGCGTTTGGGGTTTCGCTCCAAGCGGGCGGCGTTTTGTGGACGCTCGCTACTTTCGCCGCGGATGGGAAGTGGACGCTTCCCTCCGGCCCGGCGCCGGCGGCGATCCTTTTGGTCGGTACGATCGGCGGGCACGAGCAGGTCGTCACGACCTACACGCTGAGCCTGAGCGGGCAAAAGCCCGGCGATACCTATTGCAACAGCGGGAACGCAAGGCTCGGACTCAGCGGGTCGATCATGGATACCGGGGCAAAGACCGCCACCGTGATCGGGCGCGAGATTTCCGGAAAAGCGTGGCTCGATACGAACGGCAACCGTATCTATGACGACGGGACCGATGCGCTGCTTCAGTACGTGAAAGCAGAACTCTACCAAGTCGGCACTGATACAAAAGTCACCTCGGACGCCTACGGGACGGCATACAATGTTATTACAGACGCGGACGGCGCGTACCGATTTGCAAACGTACCTTCATACGAGGACGGCTACTATGTGAAATTCTCGGATAACGGCACGTTCAAGCTTGAAGATTATCTGCCGATCAAAGGCGACATCACGCTTGTTTCGGGACGGGACAGCATAGGCAAGCTGACGTCGCTGCAGACCGTCGATCTCATCTTGAGAACCGACGCGCAGCAGGTCGCGGACGGGGTCGTGTTCGAGCAAAAGACCGCCGACGCGGGCTTCGAGCCGCCTGTGACCTTGGAATACGTATCCGAAAATACGGGAAAAGGGACGGTGGGCCGCGCGAAAGAAATCATCTACGCGGACGATACCGCGGGCGGCTCCGTCGCAACGCCGACGACCGGGTATCAGCTCAGCAAGTGGACAGACGCCGACGACAATACCGATACGTCAGTGAGCGGCGCGTTGACGTTCACGCCGGCGAAAGTGAGCGGAAAGCATGTGAGCGCCCGGTATAAGGCATGGTTTGCCCCGGCGCCCTATACGATCAGCTACACGATGAACGGCGGCACAAACGCGACCGGAAATCCGACGGGATACACGGTGGAAAGCACGTTCCCGATT